>CAJXRJ010000281.1 GCA_913058555.1 uncultured bacterium | reverse complement strand
CCTGCCGCAGGCGCGAACGCTCCGACTCCTCGACGCGTTCCCGCAGCTGGATCATGCGCTGGGCCGCGCGGACCCGCGCGAGCAAGATGCGCGGGTTGAAGGGCTTCACGACGTAGTCGTCGGCGCCGGCTTCGAAGGCCTCCACGATCTGCTCGTCTTCGCCGCGGGCGGTGACGAGCAGGATGTACATCTTCATCCCCGTTTGGCTACGTCGCAGGGTCGAGCAAAGCTGAAGGCCGCTCATGCCCGGCATCATCCAATCGGTGATCAGAATCTGTGGGTGGTGCTCGAGCGCGATCGAAAGGCCCTCTTGGCTCGTGTCCGAGGTCAAGACTTCATAGCCTTCGCGCCGCAAGTGATGGCCGATGAGGCGCAGCATCTGCGTGTCGTCGTCCACGAGGAGGATCCTGGTCGGATCGCGCTCTTCGTTTCCCGGACGGTTCAAGGGCTGCAGCGGCAGGTCAAGCTCGGCCTGGAACAGCCCCGCTTCGATCTCGTCACCGTTGGCGGCTCGCTGGACCTCGATCGCGGGCTCCGCTGAGGATTCGCGGAGACCCCTGCGCTCGAACTCGTTGGCTGTTTCTTGGAAGCTCCCTACCCCGGAGGTGGAGCTACCGATGATGCTGCCCCAGTCTTTCCAACTGGGCACGATCGCGTCGCAAAGCGAAAGCAGCGCGTCGTACTCCATATCGAGTTCGCCGCAGAGCTTGTTGAGGCGTAGGAACGCGGCGCGCCAAAGGGCGTCCTCGAGGTCCCAATTGCCGGTCAGCACGTGGGCGATCTCCTGGCTCGCTCGAACGAGGGTCAAGAGCGATTTGCGGCCATCGTCCTCCACGACCTCGTCGCTAGCGGGCGACTGCAGCGAACTGGGCTCTTGGGCCCGCAGGAGCGCCACTTCCTGGTACTCGCGAGGCAGGCCCCAGCTCGACATGATCGACGCCGACACCTCGAAGTGGTCGATGCCGAAGACCCGCGTTTCGATCCGCGCTAGCGCTTGATCCGAGAGGCCCGGGTTGTCGCTGAGAATCTCCGAGTAGCGCTCGGGGTGGATGCTCGCGAAGCCGAGTTTCCCGACGTCGCACAAGAGGGCGCAGGTGAAGGCCTGGGCCGGGTCTGCGTGGCGCGTCACCTGGGAGAGGACGTGGACGGAAACCGCGCTGGCCAAGGCCCGAGCCCAGTATCCGTCGTAGTCGAACGCCTCTGCCTTGCCCCGCCGGTTGTCATTCTGCAGCGAGAATCCGAGGGCGATCCCGCGCACGGCGCGGGGCCCGAGCCGCATGGTGGCTTGACGCACCGTGAGGACGCTCGGAAGCCCGTCCGTGATGGCCGCATTGGCGATCTTGATGATCCGTCCGGAGAGCGCCGGGTCGGCCAGGATCGTCCGGACGAGCTCTTCGTGGTCGTAGTCGTCTTCCCTCGTCAGTTCGAGAATCCGCAAGCCGGCCGTCGAAGGAGACGGCAAGGAGCCCGTAAGCCGGAGTTCATCGAACTTAACGTTCATTAGGTGCACATTCGGCGAAGCCGAAGAATCAGACGAGGGACGCCCCCGGACAGTGACGACCGGGGATCACTAGCGGGGGAATGCGCCGTCCTGCTAAGCAGAACGCCGGCTCTTCTCGATCTCTTCGGGTGTCGGGGCGGGCGCACCTGCGGCCCGAACCTGATTCCTGCCACCGTTCTTGGCTTGATACACCGCCTCATCCGAGGCCTTGAGCAAGTCCATGAGCGTCGCCACGCCCGCGTGGGTGCCCGCGACGCCAAGACTGATGGTGACCGCCTTGTTGAATCCGGGGGTATCCACGATGTTGCTCTCCACCGCCTTGCGGATCCGTTCCGCCGCCACGACGCCGTCTTGTTCGGGCGCCCCTCGGCAGATGACGAGGAACTCCTCGCCTCCGAGACGACAGACCTCGTCCTCACCCCGGAGCGCGCCCTTCACGGCCTGGGCGGTCGCCTGGAGGACGTCGTCACCGACATCGTGTCCGTAGTTGTCGTTGACCAACTTGAACTTGTCGATGTCCATCATGATGACAGAGAACGGCACGCCGGTTCGCCCTGTGGACTTCCACTCGGACTCGACGCGGTTCATCGCGTGGCGACGGTTCGGGAGGCCGGTCAGGGGATCGGTCAAGGAAGCCGTACGCAGCTTGCGGTTCAGGGCGTTGCGATCGGCGAGCTGGTCCAGAATCGTCTTGCGGTCACGCTCGATCTTGCGCTGGAGGTTGGCGATTCGCACACCGGCCTTGATCCGCGCGGACAAGAGCCGCGGCCTGAAGGGCTTGGGCACGAAATCGTCCACACCCGCGTCGAACGCTTCGATCAGGAGGTCGTCGGAATCGCTGCCCGTCACGAGCAAGATGTACATCGAAGATCCCACCGAAGAGCGCCGCAGGGACTCCACGACCTCCAGGCCGCTGAGCCCTGGCATCTCCTGGTCGATCACGAGGATGTCCGGCTTCTCCTGGAGCGCCTTCTTGAGGCCCTCCTTGCCGCTGCGGGCCATGGTCACGTCGAAACGCTCGTTCCGCATGTGGCGCACCAGGAGCCGCAGGGCGACCGGGTCGTCATCAACAGCAAGCACGGAGATTCGATCCGTGTCCGTGCCGGCTTCGCCGGTACGCATCGCGGAGGCGGGACGGCGCACGGTCTTGCGCCGTGGCTCGACCATCGGCGAAGCTGACCCTGAGAGATCGGCTGCGGGTGCCGCTTCGTCGCCTTCGGCTTCAGCCACTCGAGCCTCGCTCTCGGCCTGCTCACGGCCGTGGGCGATGGCTCCGAGAATGCTGGCGAAGCTCACTTCGTTCGTTTCGATCTCGAGGCTCTCACCCCAGGACCTCCACTGCTTCGCAGCGTTCTGACAGAACATCTGCGCGCGCTCGTCGTCCATGCCGAGGGCGTCGCGCATCATCTCAAGCTGATCGCCGATCTCGACGATGCGCCGGGGAGGCGTCGTCTCGCCGAGCAAGAACGCGGAGCCAATGGCATCCGAGAATCGCAGGATGTCCGCGAGGGACTCAACCCGCGCGTTCTCCGGATCGAAGGACCGGCGGCGACAGAAGCCACCGATCGCTTTGGAGAAGTGGGGCGGCAGGCCCCACTCCTTGAGCATGCATTCCGAAACCGTCGCGTGGTCGATCTCGAAGGCCTCAAACTCGGCCTTGCGGAGCGCAGCAAGGCTCTGACCTTGGGTCTCGAGCAGGATCTGCCCGTAGCGAGTGCTGTGCACCGAGGCCAAGGCCAAGATCCCGACCTCGGAAAGGAGGCCACAGATATAGGCTTCCTCGGGCTTCGCGATATCGGTGAAGTCGCTGAGGATCTGCGCGCTCACTGCGCGGGCGAGCGAGAGCGACCAGTAACGTTCGTAGTCGAAGGGCCGGCAGGCGCCGGCTTCGCGGTCGGACACGAGGGAGAACGCGAGGGCCAGGGTGCGCACGGTGCTGCTCCCGAGGCGCATGATCGAGCCGGAGACCGTTGTCACGGCCTCATTGCCCGCAACGGACGCGCTGTTGGCGAGCTGGAGGATTCGCCCTGTCAACGACGGGTCGGACATGATCGCATCGGCCATGTCATCGACGCTGTAGTCCTCCGTTCGCGTGAGCTCTAGGATCTTCATGCCGACGCCGGTCGGCGACGGAAGCGCGCCGCTGCTCTTCAGCTCTTCAAACTCAGTGGGGATGCCTGAATCAGTCATATCTGCTTGTCCGACTAGGAGGCGTTGGAGCGAAGGGCCTGGCAAACTTCTTCGTAGAGCTTGCTTGCACGAATCACGAGGCCCTCGAGGGCAGCCATATCAGCCGCCTCCGCGGAACGCGCCGTGTGCTCGAGGGTGGCGCATGCGGAGGAGAACTCAAGGGCGCCGATGTTGGCTCCCGAGCTCTTGAGGGCGTGTGCTGCCGCACCAATGGTCTCGGGACTTCCCGAGTCAATCGCCCCACCCATCGCCGCCATACGCTCTGCGGAATCCTCAAGGAAGAGGTGGATGAGATCCTCAATGAGGTCCGGATCGTCCTCGCCAGCGAGCTCCTGCAAGGTTCCAAACGTCGCCTCATCTAGGACAGGACCGCCTCCGAGGTCGCCGGAATGGACGGCGTCGAAGGAGTAGGTGGGGAGACTTGGCTGATCCATAGCGAGGGGAGGTGGGCGGAGAAGACGGAGACCCAGACCCATCCTTCTTCGACCGGCGCCGCTGGCTTTCTTGTGGGTCGGTCGGGGAGAATCCGCCGAAACACAAGGAAACTGGAAAGTAATTCACCTAGGAACGTCCACCAGGGCGGTTGGTGGCCCCCAAGCTGTGGGCCATGACCGACGAATCGACGCTTGGGGCCGAATCAAAGGCCCTCCTCGGGACCCGCCCTGTTCACCTGGGAAGGGACGCCGCCGCGGTGCCCCAGCCACGATGATTCACCGGCGATCTCGCCTGGTATGAGGCCTGTGGGGCGCGTCACGGTGGCGATGGCGCCGACGGTCGACTGGTGGCGATGCACACCTTTGAGCAGCCTTGGGAGAGCTGGGAGATGCATCCAGCCGGGGCCGAGGTGGTGGTGGTGACTGAGGGGCGCCTAACCCTGATCCAGGAGTGCCCGGATGGAGAGCTGCGCCGGATCGACCTTGGCCCGGGCGAGTCGCCATCAACCCGCCGGGCGTTTGGCATACGGCGGACGCGGATGGGAGAGTCACCGCACTCTTCATAACCGCGGGCCTGGGCACGAAGCACAGGCCGCGGTGTGATTCAGGGGCCGCTGGGAGCGCGCCGTGAATCCCAGGATCCCTGCCGCTGGCCCCTAGGCGAAACCAAAACGGGCTCGGAAGACCCGCGCAAGCACGCTCTTCGTTTCCGCCATGAGCTTTTCAGGCGGCATGGGCTCCCCGGGGATCAACGCCTCGATCATCGCCTCGATCTGGGGCGAGTGATCCGCCATCCGCGTCATGACCGAAGCGCTCAGGCCGCAGGGTGCAAAAGACCCAAAGGCGGACAGATCCGTCGTCACGTTCAGCGCTAGGCCATGCCAAGCGACCCACCGGCGAACGGCTACCCCGATGCTGCACACCTTCTTTGGGCCAATCCAAACGCCCGTGAATCCGTCCGCCCGGCGCCCTTCCACATCGAATGCGTGGAGCGTATCGATCACGACCTGCTCGAGATCCCGGAGGTAGCGGTGCAAGTCGCGGCGGCCCTCGGGGAGCTCGATCACGGGGTACGCCACAAGTTGGCCGGGGCCGTGGTAAGTGGCTTCGCCGCCGCGCTCGATGGAGATCACCGGGAACGGTACGTCCGCCGCATCGTCATCGGCCGAGCGCCGACCTCGGGTCACGACGGCATCGTGCTCCACAAGAAAAAGTGCGTCGGGGACTTTGCCAGCGATGCGCTGGGCCAAGCGCTCCTGCTGGAGCGCGTAGACCTCTTCATACGAACGCCGCCCGAGATCGATGACCTCGAGCGGCGGGCGGACAGTGGGAGAGTCCGAAGCCAAGGCTTACTTCTTCGGCTTCTGGTAGATGTGAACCGCAGTGCCGTGCACGGCCTCGGCGGCTTCCATCATGGACTCGGGCAAGGTCGGGTGCGCGTGGATGGTGCGCGCAATGTCCTCGACGGTGGCCCCCATCTCGATCGCCAGGGCGGCCTCGGCGATGAGCTCGGTGACCTCGGGGCCGACCATGTGCACGCCGAGCACCTCATCGGTGACCGCGTCGCTGATGATCTTGACGAAGCCGTCGGTCTCCTGGAGGGTCATGGCGCGGCCCGATGCCGCGAAGGGGAACTGGCCCGTCTTGTAGTTGAGGCCCTTCTCCTTGCACTGGTCCTCGGTGAGGCCCACCGACGACATCTCCGGGCTCGTGAAGATCACGGCCGGGACGCAGCGGGCGTCGTAGGACTCGTTCTTACCGGCGATGACGGCCGCGGCCACAAGGCCCTCGTGCGAGCCTTTGTGGGCGAGCATCGGCTGGCCGGCGATATCACCCGCCGCGTAGATGTTCGGCACCTTGGTGCGCATCTGGTTGTCGACTTCGAGGAAGCCTTGTTTCGTCACGGTGAGGCCCACGTTCTCAAGGCCAAGGCCTTCGCTGAATGGACGACGGCCAACGGTCGAGAGGATCTGATCGCACTCGATCTCCTCGATGCCTTTCTTCGTCTTGGCCTTCACGACGAACTTCGCACCCTTCTTCTCGTAGCCCTGGGCAAAGGTCTCCGTGAGGAGCTTGATCTTCATCTTCTTGAGCGAGCGCTCAATGACCTTCACGCAGTCGCGCTCCTGGCCCGGAAGAGCGCCGGGGGTGCCCTCGAGGACGGTCACCTTCGATCCAAGCTTCGAGTACATCATGCCCAGCTCAAGGCCAATGTAGCCGCCGCCGATCACGAGCAGGTGATCCGGGATCTTCTCCGGAACGAGCGCGCCGGTGGAGGACCAAACGTCCTTCTCGTCGCACGTGAAGCCGGGGATATTGATGGGCACAGACCCCGTGGCGATGACGATATCGTCGACCTTGAAGGTCTTGTCGCCGTCTTTGCCGCCCGTGATCTTGACCGTGTTTTTGTCGACGATCGTGGCCGTGCCTTCAGCGAGCTTGGCGCCGTAGTTCTTCAGCAGGCCAGCGACGCCGCCGGTCAGCTTGCCGACGATGCCTTGCTTCCACGCCACCAGCTTGGTGACGTCGAGCTCAACGCCCGTCGCCTTAATCCCCATGACGTCCGCATGGCGGATCTTCTCCATGAGGGAGCCGGCGGCGATCAGCGCCTTCGACGGGATGCAGCCGACGTTGAGGCAGGTGCCGCCCCAATACTGCTTTTCAATGACGGTGACGTCTTGGCCGAGTTGAGCCAGGCGGATTCCACAGACGTAACCGGCCGGGCCGGCGCCGATGACGACGACTTTGCGCTTCGACATGTTGGTTGGGATCAGAGGGGGAAAGCGCCGTCGCCGGGCTGGGCGTGGCCCAGCTTCTCCGCGATGGCGATGAATTGGTTGTACTGACGTCGAAGGTGGAACGGAACGTCTTCGTAGACATCCTCCACCAGTGTTTTGAGGGCCATGGGTGGCGCCGCTTCCTGCTCGTGGATGACCGCGTCGATCTCCTTGAGAAGGTCCTTCTCGATAACCTCGCGCTCGCCTTTCTCAAGGATCCCGCGTTCGGTCAAGAAGTTCTCGAACCTCGCGACGGGGTCGCGCTTCGCCCAGGACTCGACCTCTTCGTCCGAGCGATACTTGGTCGGATCGTCGGAGCTGGAGTGGCCAAGCATGCGATAGGTTTTGAGCACCACGAGCGACGGCCCTTCGCCGGCTCGGGCGCGGTCCACCGCATCCCCCACCGCCGCGTTGCATGCCAGCACGTCGTTGCCGTCCACCGTCACGCCAGGGATGCCATAGGCCTTGCCCTTGATGGCGAAGGACTTGGAGGCGGTCTGCTCGGAGGAGGCTACCGAGATCGCCCAGCCGTTGTCGGTGCAGATGAACACCGCGGGCACTTTCCAGACGGCCGCGAAGTTGAGCCCCGAATGGAATCCGTTCGAGCTGGTCGCGCCGTCCCCGAAATGGATCGCGTGCACGCAATCCTCGCCCCGACGCTTCGACGCGTAGGCCGCCCCGACGCCGTGGGTGACCTGGGTGCCAATGACGCTCGACCAGCTAGGGTAGTTGGTGCCCTTGTGCTGGAAGTGGTTGCACATCTGCCGCCCCTTCGCCGTGTCGTTGGCGTTGCAGTACATCTGCGCGACGTACTCCGAGAGCGGCAGGCCGCGCATGACCGCGGCACCGCCCTCCCGCAAGCCCGACCAGAGCCAGTCAGTGGATCGCAGGGGCGCAGCAGCCCCCACGAGGGTCGCCTCGAGTCCGGTGGCGGTGCCCACGAACCCGATTCGACCAGCGCGCTGGAGCTTCAGCATCCGCCCGTCCACGCAGCGAATGCGCATCATGTGAACGAACAGGCTCTTGAGCTCGTCCGGCGACATGGACGGATCGGGCCCGACGAGCTTGCCGTCGGGATCCACGATTTGGAGGGCTGAACTCATACGGTGACTACCACGCAGTCCGCGCAAGCGGAAGGGCTCGGAGCACCAGCTCCATCCCCGTCAGGGGATGGGCCGGAGAAATCGACTGACACGCCGTGGGCTGGACTGCTCGCGAGGTCACAGCGTCAGGAGACCTGGGTCCTCGAGGATCGTGCGCATCCAGGCGAGGAAGCGCGCGGCATCGGCGCCGTCGGCGAGACGGTGGTCGACGCTGCAGGACAGGTTCATGTATTGGCGGACGCCAATCTCGTCGCCCTCGGGCGTCTCGATGATGCCCGGGCGCTTGACGATGCGGTGCACGCCGAGGATCGCGATGTCGGGGAAGTTGATGATCGGCGTGGCGAAGGTGCCCCCGATGTTGCCCGCGTTCGTGATCGTGAAGGTCGAGCCGCGAAGCTCGTCCGGCTTGACCTTGCCGTCGCGGGTGCGCTGGGCGAGGTCCGTCAGCTCGGCCGCGAGGTGCAGCATGCCCTTGCGCTCCACGTTGCGGATCACAGGTACGACGAGGCCGTTCGGCGTGTCGGTCGCGATGCCGATGTTGATCTCGGCGGGCATGATGATCTCGCCGGCTTCCTCGTCGAGGTGGCCGTTGAGGCTCCGGTAGCGGGTCAGGCCGTTCGCCACCGCCTTCATGATGAAGGGCATGTAGGTCACGTTGACGCCGTGCTGCTTGCCGAGGGCCTTCGCGCGCCCACGGGCGGCGACGAGCTCGGTGACGTCGATCTCTTCGACGACGGTGAAGTGCGCCGCGGTGTGCTTGGACCGCGTCATCGCTTCGCCGATCTTGCGACGGATGCCGCGGTACGGGTTGCGCTCTTCCTGGTTCAGAACCGGGATCGGGAGCGCAGGGGCCGCGGAGCGACCGGCCGGTGCCGCCGCGGGGGGCGCGGCGATCGGCTGCGGAGGAGCGGACATCGCGGGGGCAGCGGACTGTCTCTTATACACATCTCCGAGCCCAC
>CAJXRJ010000280.1 GCA_913058555.1 uncultured bacterium | reverse complement strand
ACGAGATCATGCCTAGTCTCGTGGGCTCGGAGATGTGTATAAGAGACAGTCAGAGGCCCATCGTCCCCACGCTTCGTCAGGTCAAGCTCGATCGGCTTGGACGCGAAGGGGGCGATGAGCTCACCGTCGAAGCTCGCGTAGCTCGGGCTCCGATGCCGCGCTGCCCCCGGCAGCGATCCGGCGTCCATCTCGACCGGGTCTACGTAGACATGGAGCGTGCCCGCGTCAGCGAAGACACGAACCGGCTTGTCAGGGCCCGTCCATCGGCCCCGGGACGACGTATTGGGGTCGCCGTGGTGATGGAAGACCACCTCTGCGGCGTCGGCGGCGGTGCCATCCGGCAGGCGCACATCCAGCTTCAGCTCGATGCTCGCTGGAACCGGGCGCGGAGGCATCTGGAGCGGCGCGGGGACAGAAGGGAAAGCGAGGAGAAGGGCTGCGAACATCGTCATGCAGTCATGTGACGCCGGGCCCCCCTGGCGTTTCATCGATTCAGGAGCGGTAGCCCGCTTTAACATAGGGCTCACGCCCTGGACCACCAAGCGACGTCCGGCTGGCGGCCTCTCGAGCACAGCCTCGGCGACGAGCGGAACCGCTTGGATGACGGCGAAACCCATGGTCCCTGGGCCCACCAGTGGCCCCAAGCGCTTGCGGCCAGCTCGGCCGACGGAAAGCGCCGTCACCGAAGTGACGACACGCTCGACTTAGTGCGAACCGCGCTCGCAGCGCGAAGGGCCCCCATGCACGATGGGCAGGCCACCTGTCGGAAGAAGCACATGACCACTGAATCCCAACACCCCGAGCCGAGCATGCGCCGCGACGTCTTGCGCCTCTGGGGACCGCTCGGCCTCGTGACCCTGATCGCCTTCGTGCTAGCCCTGAGATCCGTCGGCCCCCCCCCGCCCGATCGGGTACTGATCGCGACGGGGCCGGCCGGCGGTGGCTACGCGGCGGCCGGTGCATGGTTCGCACAGTCGCTGCGGGACGCTGGCATCGAGGCCGAGCTCGTCGCAACGCAGGGTTCGGCCGAGAATCTGGAGCTCCTTCGCGCCGGCGACATCGACATCGCGCTCGTTCAGGGCGGCCTGGCGGTGGACGACGAGCCTGGACTCGCAGGCGTCGCCTCCCTCTACCTCGAGCCGATGTGGATCATGGCGAGCACGCCGATCGCGCGGCTGGCGGAGCTCGAAGGTGCGTCCGTGGAACTTGGAGCGGAGGGGAGCGGCACGCGCGAGCTCGCTGAGCGGCTCTTTGAGGCCGCCGGAGTCTCCGTCAATGCCCGGGGCGGAGACACGGCTTCGGCGGTGGCGTCGGTGGAGAGCGGCGATGCGAAAGCACTGATACGAGTGAGCGCGCCCCGTTCCGCTCTGGCCCGAGAGCTCATCGATTCGAAGTCTGGCCTCGCCCCGGCGAGCCTCGAGCGCGCCGAGGGCATCGCTCGAACGTTGACCTATCTGCGGCACGTGCGCGTCCACGCTGGGTCGATCGATCTGGCGGCGGACGTTCCGGCACGGGATATTGAAACGGTCGCCCCGGCGGCGACGCTCCTCGCCCGCGAGGAGCTGCACCCCGCGGTGGTCGGCCTCCTCGTCCAGAGCGCGCGCATTCACTTCTCGAGTCGGGGGGTCCTGGAGGACGAAGGCGAATTTCCAACTCTCGCCCTGCTCGACGTGCCGCCGTCGCTCGCGGCCCGCACGGCCCTGGAGTCGGGGCCGTCCTTTCTTTATCGCGCGTTTCCGTTCCAGATCGCGGCGTTGATCGACCGGCTCAAGATCCTGCTCTTGCCGCTGTTGACGCTTCTTTTCCCCCTCTTTCGGCTCGCACCTCCGCTGTATCGCTGGCGCATCCGCCGCCGGATCTTCCGCTGGTACGGCCAGGTCCTCGCCCTGGAGAAGCGCCTGCGCCTCACCAACGCGGACCCGGAAGAGCTCGCGCAGGCCGCCCTCGAGCTCGACCGTTTTGACGCCGAACTCACCGCTGTTTCGGTCCCCTTGAGCTACGCCGATGAGCTGTACAACCTCCGTCTGCACCTGCGAATGGTGCGGGAGGACCTGCGGAGCGGACGTGGACGCTGGGCGAGCTGACCCGGTGGCCCCTTCGGCCCGCGAATCGAAGGGGCCGCGCGTCGCCGGCGCCCCCCACCGGAATCTGCCCCATGGTCCCGTGACGCGCGCCCTGCCGCGTTGATTCGACCTTCGGAATCTCTTGCCGGCCCAGGCTCCGTCCCAGCGTGACGTCCAGGGCCCGGCGAGGTTAGGCTCCTGGGCACCATGCTCAACTCCATCCTTCTCCTCGCTCTCGCCGCGCCCGTCCAAGAGCGCATGATGACCCCGGAGCTCCTTTGGGAGCTTGACCGTATCGGGTCCACCGCCGTGTCCTCCGAAGGCTCCCTCGCGGCCTACGCACTTCGCGACTATGACTTGGCGGGCAACTCCGGCCGCTCGTCCGTCCACGTTCTAGACCTTGCGACCGGACAGTCACGCGTTCTGCTCGACGGCTGGCGCAGCGCCGGCGCGCTGCAATTCTCCCCCACTCCCTTCGGGGAGCGCCTCCTGCTCTCTGGGCGGCCCGATGTGGAAGGGGCCTCGACCCAGGTGTGGGCTGTGAACGTCATCGACGGTGCCGTCAAACAGGTCACCGACGTCGAGGGCGGCGTGGCGAATGTCAAGGTCGCGCCGGGGGGCGACCACTTGGCCTTCACCATGGACGTCAAGCTCGACGCCGAGGTCACCGAACTCTACGAGGATCTTCCGGAGGCCAATGCGCGCATCATCGACGCGCTCATGTACCGCCACTGGGACGCCTGGCACGACTACAGCTACAGCCACCTCTTCGTTGCGCCCATCGGTGAGGACGGACGGGCCGGAAAGCAAGTCGACCTGATGGCGGGCCTGCGCGTCGATTGTCCGGTGCCTCCCTTCGCCGGCTCCGAGCACTACGCATGGGCTCCCGACGGCAAGAGCCTCGCCTTCACCATGAAGGACGCCAAGAACTGGGCTCAGTCCACGGACAGCGACGTCTACCTCGTGGCGTTGGACTCACCCGCGAAGCGGCGCAACGTCTCCGAGGGGCGCGACGGCTACGACACCGACCCGGCCTTTTCGCCTGACGGCACCCTGCTCGCCTGGCACTCCATGGAGAAGCCGGGCTTCGAGTCGGACCGTAACCGGATCCTCGTTCTCGACCTGGCCTCCGGCGAGGTCACCGAGCCGACGGCGGGCCTCGACCAGACCGTGCACGGGGCGACCTGGACCGAGGACTCGAAGAGCTTCGTCTTCGCGTCGGAGTGGCGCGGTACCAACCAGCTCTTCCAGCTGCCCCTCGCGGGCGGCACGGCGGTTCAGGTATCGGAAGGCCGGTACAACTTCGGGCTTGTGGACCTGCTGCCGGGCGGCAAGCGCGCGCTGGTGTCCGTGATGGACATGAAACGTCCTCGGGAGCTGGCGGTGCTGTCCCTCGAGGACGGGGCCCTGCAGACGATGACGGACGTGAACGGTGCCCACTATGACGGGTTGGCCCTACCGACGGTGGAGGAGCGCTTCGTGGAGGCCACCGACGACAAACGCATCCATTGCTGGGTCATCTACCCGCCGAACTTCGACCCTGCGAAGAAGTACCCCCTGTTGACCTACTGCCAGGGCGGCCCCCAGGGCCAGATCGGGCAGTGGTTCTCTTACCGCTGGAACTTCCACCTGATGGCCTCACAGGGCTACGTCATCGTCGCCCCCAACCGCCGCGGCCTTCCGGGTTTCGGCCGCGAATGGAACGACCAGATCAGCGGCGACTGGGGCGGCCAGGCCATGCAAGACATCCTGGCAGCCACGGACTCCATGCTCGAGGAGCCCTACGTGGACAAGAAGCGCACCGCTGCCATCGGCGCGAGCTTCGGGGGCTACACGGTGTACTGGCTCATGGGCAACGCTGGCGAGCGCTTCAGCGCGATGATCGCCCACTGCGGCGTGTTCAACCTCGAGTCCATGTACGGCTCAACCGAAGAGCTCTTCTTCGTGAACCAAGACCTCGGCGGTCCCTACTGGAGCTCCCAGTCGATCCAGGACAAGTACCAACGCTTCTCGCCGAACAGCTACGTGGGCAAGTGGCAAACGCCACTCCTCGTGATCCACGGCCAGAAAGACTTCCGTGTCCCGGTGACACAAGGCATGGAAGCCTTCACCGCCGCCCAAGTCCAAGGCGTGCCCTCGCGCTTCCTCTACTTCCCCGAAGAAGGCCACTGGGTCCAGTCAGCCCAAAACGGCGTCCTCTGGCACCGTGTCTTCTTCGAGTGGCTCGCGGAGCACTGCGGGGAGTGACCCCGAAGATGCGTACCGGCCGTCTGCGAGAAGGAGCTTCTCACAGACGGCCGGTATTCGTTAGGGCGGTCCGTAGAACCATGGGGCCGCGCCGCGTGAACTGAGGAGTGATCCGTTCAGAACGCGACCTGCACCGCGTCCGAGACGTTGAAACCGGTCCCGCCGGCCGCCGTGTCGCGATACCAGAATTGAAAGTTCATGGTGACGCCGGAGGAGATGACGCCGAGGGCCGGGGCGCTGCCGAGGTCGACGGGGTAGGTCGCGACGCCGTCGGGGCCCGCTTGGGTGATCGGCAGCCGGTAGAGCATCCCCCCCACGCAGCGGGTGCCGTCCCCAAAGGGCACCTGGACCTGAGAGGGCCCGAAAAAGTGGAGGCCGAATCCTGAGCTCGGCACGCTCAGGGTCCGAAGCGTCAAGTTGTTGTCCGCGACGTCGTTGCTTCCGAACGCGTAGATGTTGGCGCCGCTGGCCCCCACCGAGTTCGGGCCCGCGACGCAGTAGCGCACAGCGAACCCCTCACAGCCGTCCGGGATGCCGTTCGCGTCGAGGTCCAGCGCCGAGGGTTCGTGGAGGTTGAGCTCCACCGAGATCGAGGAGGGGTTGCTGCAGTCGTCGGCGTCAACTTCTGTGCTCGCGACCATCCGAACCACAGCGTTCCCCCCGGCGACGGCGGAGTTGAACACGCTCGCAGGGACGATGATCCGACCGGTCGTCGGCTGCGTGTCGGGGCAGTCGTCGCCGTCGTTGATGAACAAGGTCCCCACCGGCACACCGTTGATGTCGACGTCGATGAACTCGTCGGGGCCGCCAAGGTTGGCGTGGGCTTCAAAGCTCAGCGAAACGGGCGCGAGCGCCTGGGGCGGGGCGAGGACCGTGAAAGTCTGGGGCGCACCGTCTCCGATGGGCGAAAGGACCCCTGACGTGAACAAGACCGGCGCGAGCACCTCACACTCGTCGAGGATCCCGTTCCGGTTGCAGTCGACATCGCATCCCGACAAGCAGAAGAATGGGCCACCCGACGAGGGGCTGCCCGCGGCGATCTCGCACTCGTCGGGAATGAAGTTGTCGTTGCAATCTGAACTCGTCCCGCTGGCGATGTCGACCGCGTCGCCGATGCCGTTCTGGTTGCAGTCGATGACGCTTCCCCCGAAGGCGAACCTGAAATCATCTGCGAAGAGGAGCTTCCAATCGTCTGGTGTTGCTTCGAGCTCTTCCCACTCGAAGACCGAGAATCCCGCCGGGTCGATCGCGCCGAAGAACTGGTAGCTGTTGGTCGTGTGGGTATTGCCGTGGAAGTCCACCGCCACCCCGTCGAGCCGGAGCTCGATCACCGCGTTCCCGCTGCTCCGGATCCAGCCTCCGATCGCAACCATCGGCTGATCACCTGTGCCAATGAAACCGTCACGGATGCCGTTCACCCAGTCGCCGTGCGGGAGCTGGTAGAGCCCGTAGTTGCCACGTCGCGCGGCCCCTTGCCCAGTGGTGAGCCCACTGTTGGGCCCGTTGGCCGACCACGTGACGCCGCGGCTCCAGATCGACGGAGCCACCACAGGCGTGCGAACGTTCCCCCATCGGCCGTCGCTCTCAAACCCCTCATGCACTTCTGCATAGCTCATCGCGACGAGCGCCGCTCGGAAGGCGGCTTCGTCGTTGTAGGAGACCGATTGCGCCGCAGCGCTGTGGAGCGCCGCGATGGCCCCGGTAAGGGTGAGGACTGCCGTCTGTAGCTTCATGCCTGATACCTGTGGTGACCTGAGGATTTTCATCGTCCCAGAGCGCAGCGATTCAGGGGGTTACAGCAACGCAATCAGCGGCTTGGCTCGCAGTTGACAGTCATTCTCATGGCCGGCGCCAGGCGTTGGAGAGCCCCCTACCCATGCGCGCACCTTGGTGCACCATGGCGCGGTCCGAGAATCCCAGCGCGAGCCTCGCCCCCACAAACGAGCGCCACGTCTCCCCGGGCCCAGCGCCGCGGGACCGTCCGGCAACCACTTGGACGCTCGTCAGCCGTGCCGTCGGCCCTCTATCAGGTCACGGCGCCGCGGGCCTGATACTGGGGATCTTCCCAGAGCCGATCTGCCATAACCCGTGCAATCACATCGATGGCGGCCTCCACGTCGTTTTCGTCGATGAACAAGGGCGTGAAGCCGAAGCGCATGATGTCTGGTGCGCGAAAATCGCCGACAACGCCCTGGGCGATACAGGCCTGCATCGCGGCATAGCCCTGCGGGTGGCGAAACGACACCTGGGATCCGCGCCGGGCCGCCTCCCGCGGACTCGCGAGGGTCAGGTCCGCGCAGCTGGCTTCGATGCCCTCTATGAATCGCTCGGTCAGGCGGATGGACGCACTGCGAAGCGCCTCCATGTCCACCGTGTCCCAGATGTCCATCGATGCATCCAGTGCGGCCATCTGGAGGACAGGCGGCGTGCCGACGCGCATACGGGCGATGCCCTCGCCGGGACGGTAAGTGGGCTCAAACGCAAAGGGTGCGTCGTGGCCCAGCCACCCAGACAGAGCCGGGCGGGCCGTTGGAGCATGGCGCGGCGCAACGTAGATAAAGGCCGGCGCGCCCGGGCCACCATTGAGATACTTGTAGGTGCAGCCCACTGCGAAGTCAGCCTGGCAGCCCGCCACGTCGACTGGAATGGCTCCAGCGGAATGCGCCAGGTCCCAGATGCAGATCGCACCCGCCGCGTGAGCCATGGCCGTCAGATCAGCCATGTCATGCATTCGCCCCGTGCGATAGTCGACCTGCGTCAGCAGCAGCACGCCCACCTCGCCCGTGATCGCGTCCGCAACGTCCTCCGGATCCACCACCCGCAGGCTATGGCCCTGATTCAACGTGCCCACGAGCCCTTCAGCGATGTACAGGTCGGAAGGGAAGTTGCCGCTGTCGCTCAAGATGACCTTGCGATCGGTTTTGGCGAGGGCGGCGGCCAGCGCCTGGAAGACCTTGATGGACAGAGTATCACCAAGCGTCACATGCCCCGGCTCCGCCCCGATCAGCCCGCCGACCCTGTCCCCTAACCCCATTGGCTGCGCCATCCACCCGGCGCGATTCCAGCCCCCGATCAGCATCTCTCCCCACTCTTCCTTCAGCATCCGGGCGACACGATCCGGTGTGCGGAGCGGCAGCGGGCCGAGGGAATTGCCGTCGAGATAGATCACCCCTTCGGGAAGGTGAAACAAGGTCTTGGTCGCGGCGAAATCGGTCATGGGCTGCAAGGGCCGGTGGATCGGGGAGGCCATGGCGGACGGGACAGCCCCACCAGCGTTGTCGTTGCCTGGAAGGACAGTACATCCATGAACACCGAGATTCTCGCCTGCAACCGGCGGGCTCTCGCCTCCGCGTTGCCCAACGAGAGGAACCAGAACGTGGCATCCCGGCCCAGAGGCTCCTGCCTCCCCGAACAGGCGCTGGAGTTCGACGTCCACTCCCGAAGCGATCGACCTCTGGTTCTGAGGCCAAAAAAGGTGCACCGGGTGCAGCCGCCAAGATCGCAGCTGCACCCGGTGCGTCGGCCCAAAGCCCGCCATTGACGGCGATCAGGGCATGAACGAGATCACCACCGCGCCGGTGAAGTTGCTCGTGGGAATGCCCTGTCCATCGACGTCCCGGTGCCACGCTTGGAATCCCCACCTAGAACCGGCGACGGCCGGCACCTGGCCCTGGGAGGTTTCGAGGGCGGTCGGATCAAGGGACAAACGGAGCGTCCCGCTGGGGCCCGTGCTCCCAATCTGGCCGGGCCCGTCGTAGCGGCCAATCGAGCCACCGAGACAGAGGAATCCGGCGGACCCTGCCGGCCGCATGCTCTGGGTGATGCTGCTTGAGCCAATGAACATGCCGAACTGGCCGCTCGGAAGCGCGGAGGCAAAGAGCTCGAGATCCGTCGAGGTCGTGGAAGGCGTTCCGAACGCACGCAGCGAGCCCATGCAACCCGTGGAGTTCTCCGCCACATTGAAGCACGCAAACACCGGCGGGCCTCCAGCGTCCTGGGTCGCGTTGCCCTCGCGCAGGATCAACACGCCGGACGCGTCCAGGATCAAGTCGACATCGCCGTCACCGTCAAGGTCCTGAAGCCCCGGGACACTCGCACGAAGAGCGAGGTTCTCATACAGCACTTCCGGTGCGGCGTAGGCCCCGTTCTGCTGGCGGAGGTAGGCCATCGGTGGCGAAGTGAGATTGACCGTTCCTTGAGTCATCACGTCGACGAGTCCGTCCCCGTCGAGGTCGGCACCCAGGATGCTCCCACCGGTGTCAATGCCGTCGAGAGATACGAACGGGAGGAAGCTGCCTTGACTGTTCCCCGCCGCCCACATCCAGTCTGAACCGGGCGCCTTGGCCAGGATGTCCCGGTAGCCATCTCCATCGACATCGAACGCCGCTTCGGGGCGGACGACTGGATCGGCGGCTTCAAAGATGGAGGGAGCGCCGAAGAGAAGTCCACCAAGGTTCAGTCGAACAGCTGCACCCTGAGGACCCACCTCAACCACGTCGATCAACGAGTCCCCGTCCGCTTGGACGAAGACCGTTCTGGTGCCCGACGGCAGCGTCAGAAGGGCAGGGGGCGAGCTGAACATCCCACCGTCATTCCGCACGGCCGTCACCTGTATCCCAGCCCCTGTCTCTTATACACATCTGACGCTGCCGACGATATGCAGTGTGTAG
>CAJXRJ010000279.1 GCA_913058555.1 uncultured bacterium | reverse complement strand
GAGATGTGTATAAGAGACAGGCCCTCGAATACTTCGACGCCTGCGTCGGGAACGGGTCGCTCCCGGGGGAGTCCGGCAAGGAGTGGGCCCGCGGTCGGCTCGAAACGCTCCGGAATCTCGATCGCCCCTAGGGCTGCGGTCGAAAGTTCCCTGGCGGCTATCATCTCGCCGTGCCCAGCGACCCCACCCCAGCTCGAGAATCGAATGTGCCCGAGACCCCAAGGGAGAACCCAGGGAAGAACTCGGCGGACGATTGGTGGGTGGAGCTCTACGACGACCTGCTCGCGGAATCGCTGCTCGTTCGGGAGGAAAGCGAGTCCACCACGATCGGATTCCTCGAAGAGGAACTGGGCCTGGCCGCTCACCGAAGCCGCGGGACCGAGACAAGGGTCTTCGACCAGTGCTGCGGCATCGGAAGCCTCGCCGTCCCCATGGCGGGGCGCGGTCACGAAGTGATCGGCGTGGACCAAGCGAAGGGGTACATTGAACGAGCCAGAGCCCACGCCGCCGAGGCGGCTGGGACGGTACGCTTCGAGGTCGCGGACGCGTTTGAGTACGTGGCGGACCCCGGCTGCCACGGGGCGCTGAACTGGTGGACGAGCTACGGGTACGCGGAGTCCGACGCGCGCAACCACTCCATGCTGCGCCGGGCATTCGAGAGCCTCTTGCCTGGCGGGCGTTTCGCCCTAGACGTCCCGAACCTCGCGGGCGTCCTGCGCGGCTTCGAGGCCGATCGAACAGACACACGGGAGACCCCGATGGGACGGATCGAGATGCGGCGCGTGAGCCGGATCGACCTGGCGGCGGGGCGTCTCCTGAAACGGTGGACTTTCCGGGTCGAGGGCGAGGTGCAGGCGGAGCGCGATACGTCCCTTGCCCTGGCCTTGCCCCATGACCACATCAAGGCGCTCGAGGGCGTGGGCTTCTCCCTCGCGGCCGCCTACGCGGGCACGGACCGCAGGCCCCTGACCATCGATAGCCCCCGGTGCGTCTTGATTGCAGAGAAGCCGACATGACTCCCATGAACGCAAAACTGCCGGACTCCGCAGAACTCACCCGGGAGCGTCTCTACGGCGGCGACATTTTCCTCGTTCCCGGCTCGGCGCCCGCCAAGAAGCTCGCCCATGAGGCCTTCGGGGTTGTGGAGGAGACCTTCCGCGACGCCGGCGGCGCGCACCTGGCCCAGTTCCAATTGAGCCCCGAAGCGTTCTTCGAAAAGGTCAAGGGCCTCAGGCGCCGGTTCTTCGAGGAGCGTCACTGGCAAGAGAGCATGGGCGCCGTCGCCGCCGCGCGGGGATTCGATCTGGATCGGTGCGCGTTCGACCCGCTGCGCCTGCGCTGCGTGGCCAGCGACGGGCATCTGAACCCAGCTGCGGCACCGGTCTACGGTGCCCACCGCGACGTGTGGTACGCGCACCCCCCATGCCTCCTTACTTGGTGGCTTCCGCTGCACGACGTCGGAGAGGAAGAGACCTTTCACTTCTACCCCGATCGCCTGCGTCAGCCAGTCCAGAACGACAGCGAAGCCTTCGACTACGGAGCCTGGACCCAGGACGGGCCGGATCTCAAGATCGGCTGGCAGGACATCGAGGCCGGCCGCCGGGAGACTTTCCCGGCGCTGCTGGGGGGCGCCGACCAGGACCTCGGCGACCCGCTCGGGTTCGGGTGCGCGGCGGGCGACGAGCTGCTCTTTGCAGGGGCTCACCTCCACAGGACCCTCCCCCAAGCATCCGGCCGCACTCGCTTTAGCTTCGACTTTCGGCTCGTGGACCTCGCCGACGAAGCGGCGGGCCTGGGCGCGCCGGTCGTTGACAACCGCAGCCGCGGGTCGGCGGTGCCCGGTTACCTGCGCCTGGGCGGTTAGGGCGCCGGATTCCCCATCGAGATCGAGGGCCGAACTTCTACGATCGCGGCATGTCGTCCCCAAGGCTCCATGTCAATGTCGATCACATCGCGACGCTCCGCCAAGCCCGGCGCGAGGCGTTCCCGGACCCAGTGGAATGGGCAAAAGCATGCGAGGCCGCAGGGGCCCACGGGATCACGTGCCACCTGCGGACGGATCGGCGCCACATGCAAGACGCCGACATCCATCGGCTGCGCGCCGCCGTCACGACGCTCTTGAATCTTGAGTCGAGCCTCGACGACGGCATGCTTCGCATCGCGGAGCAGAGTAACTCGGACGCTTACTGCCTCGTGCCGGAGAACCGCCTTGAGATCACCACCGAAGGTGGGCTCGACGCGATCCGGGAAGCGCCGCGCCTCGGCGACGCCATCGGACGCTTGGCCGCCGCCGGCGGCGTCGTTTCCGTCTTCGTCGACCCCGATCCGCGTCAGCTCGACAAGGTGATGGAGCTGGGCGCGCCGTTTGTGGAGCTACACACCGGCTCCTACGCCAACGCAAGCGGCCCCGTACGCGAAGCCGAACTCGCCCGGCTCGCGAACGCCACCGCCCACGCCCGCTCCATCGGCCTGCGGGTCAACGCCGGACACGGCCTCGACTTCGAGAACATTGCGCCCATCGCAGCCATCGAAGGCGTCGAGGAGCTCAACGTGGGGTTCTCGATGGTCGCAAGGGCCGTCTTCGACGGCGTGGAGAAGACCGTGAAGGACATGCTCCGATGCATCGAGGAGGCCTCGAAGTGACAGGTTCAAGGGAGAGAGACCACATGGAGACGGATGCTCGCACATCGGCCGCCTCCGTTTTCGCAGGGTCCATCGTGGCCTTGCCGACGCCCTTCCGCGACGGCGGCCTCGACCTCTCGTCGGTGGACCGTCTCGCGGCGTTCCATGCGAAGTTCGAGACCGACGGGATCCTGGTGGGCGGCACCGCCGGAGAGGGCTGGTCCCTCAACCTCGACGAGAGCGCCCAGATCGTGGCCCGCGCCACCGAGGCCGCCGCGAAGCGCTCGAAGTTCGCCATGCGCGTCTTCATGGGCATCGCCGAGATCGACTCCCGCCGGGCCGCACGCATCGCGGAACAGGCCGTACACGCGGGGGCCGACGGGCTTTTCGTGAGCGCCCCGCCCCACGTTCGCGTCAGCCACGATGGGCTCTTGCGCCACGTGGCCGAGATCGCCGAACGCCTCCCTCGGTCCATCCCGATGGCGCTCCTGAATGAGCCCATGCGCACCGGCGCGGACATCACCCCCGACATGACCCACCTCGTGGTGTCCGAGGTCCCGGACGTGGTTGCCCACTGCGAGGGCATTGGGTACCCCGGGCGGTCCCGATGGCTGGCCGCGGAGCTCGATGTCGCAGTGCTCACCGCCGATGATCGGATGATCGGTCCGTTTCTCCGCGGAGGCGCCATCGGCGCCCTCAATGAGGTCGGCAATCTCGTCCCCGGCGAAGTCCGGGCACTGATCACCGCCATCCAAACGCAAGCGAGCGACGCCGACCGCCGTGAGCGCGCGTTGGCGCCGCTGATCGATGTGCTCCGGGTGGCACCGACGCCGATCGCGGTCAAGAGCGCCCTGGCGGCCCTCGAAGCCATCGGCCCCGAGCTACGCCCGCCCCTGGCTGGGCTGAACCTGAAGGCGCGCGCCGAGCTGCAGCACGCCCTCGAGGTCGCAAGAATGCTCGTCCCTGCGTGATCTGACGGCCCGCCGGCCGGACTGACGCGCCATTTCGGCACCCGCGGATGCCAAATGGGCGCCCCGGAGGTCCGCATTGGGCCCCCAGGGCCCCGTGGCCGGATGGCACGGGCGTTGCCTTTGGGGGAGCATCATGCAGCCGCAATTCACCCAGAAGTCCGCCCAAGCCCTCTCCGCCGCCCAGGAACTCGCCACGACGTCCGGGCATCCGGAGTTGACGGCGGCGCACCTCGCCGTCTCCTTGCTCGCGGAACCCGAAGGGGTCACCTCCGCGGTGCTCGCCAAGCTTGGCGTTGACCCGAAGGCCCTCAAGCCTGAGCTCGAAGCGATCCTCGCCAAGCTCCCCCGCACGAGCGGGGGCCAGCTCGCCCCGTCCAAGGCCTTCAACGGGGTCATGGCGGACGCCGCCAAGAGCGCCGCGTCCCGGGGCGATGAATTCGTTTCCACCGAGCACCTGCTCGTGGCCCTGGCCCGGGTCGGCTCACCCGAGGTGGCGGGGCTCTTCGCCGCCCGGGACGCAGCGCCCGATCGGATCGAGGCCGCCCTCGATGAGATCCGCGGGGACCGCAAGGTGACGAACGAGAACCCCGAGGCTAGCTTCGACGCCCTCGGCAAGTACGCGCGGGACCTGACCGAGGACGCCCGCGCCCAGAAGCTCGACCCGGTCATCGGCCGGGACACGGAGATCCGACGGGTCATCCAGGTGCTCTCGCGCCGGCGTAAGAACAACCCGGTGCTCATCGGCGAGCCCGGCGTCGGCAAGACGGCGATCGCCGAGGGTCTCGCGAACCGAATTGCCGCCGGCGACGTGCCGGAGGGCCTCAAGAACAAGCGCGTGATGTCCCTTGACCTTGGCTCGCTGCTCGCGGGCGCAAAGTACCGGGGCGAGTTTGAGGAGCGCCTCAAGGCCGTGCTCGAGGAGATCGCCGAAGCCAACGGCGAGGTGATCCTCTTCATCGACGAGATGCACACCCTCGTGGGCGCGGGCGCCGCAGAAGGAGCCGTGGACGCGGCCAACCTACTGAAGCCGGCCCTCGCACGGGGCGACCTGCACTGCATCGGGGCCACGACCCTCGATGAGTACCGCAAACACGTGGAGAAAGACGCCGCCCTCGAGCGCCGCTTCATGCCGATCATGGTCGACGAGCCCGACGTGGACGCCACGGTAGCGATCCTGCGCGGGCTCAAGGAGCGCTACGAAGTGCACCACGGCGTGCGCATCCTCGACTCGGCCCTGAGCGCCGCGGCGCGCCTGGCGGATCGCCACATCACGGACCGGTTCATGCCCGACAAGGCCATCGACTGCGTGGACGAGGCCGCGGCCCAGCTGCGCACCGCCATCGATTCACTGCCGCCGGAGCTCGACGAAGTGGAGCGCAAGCAGCGCCAGCTCGAGATTGAGAAGAGTGCTCTGGGGGCGGAGGACGCCCGTGGGAACAAGGAACGCATCATCGCGATTGATACCGAGCTCGCGGATCTCAAGGAGTCCAGCTCGGCCCTGAAAGCCCGTTGGTCCGGGGAGAAGGACCTGATCCGCTCCATCCGGGCGGGCAAGGTACTGCTCGAGGACATGCGCGCCGAGGCCGAGCGTAAGGAGCGCGAAGGCGACTTCGAGCGGGTCGGGCAGATCCGATACGGCGAGATTCCACAGACCGAAGCGAACATCGCTTCGGCCTCGGAGGAACTCGATCGCATGCAGGCGGACGGCGCGCTACTGCCCGAAGCCGTGGACGAGGAGATGATCGCCAAGGTCGTCGCACGCTGGACGGGAATCCCCGCGGACAAGCTCCTGGAGACCGAGCGCGAGAAGCTTCTGACCATGGAGGACGGACTGCGCTCACGGGTCATCGGCCAGGACGAGGCCCTTGAGTCCATCGCACAAGCCGTGCGGCGGGCCCGGGCTGGCCTCGCAGAAGAGACGCGGCCCCTGGGTGCGTTCCTGATGCTTGGCCCCACCGGCGTCGGCAAGACGGAGACCGCCAAGGCCGTCGCGGAGTTCCTCTTCGACGACGAGCGCAACATGATCCGCATCGACATGGGCGAGTACATGGAGAAGCACGCGGTGGCGCGGCTGATCGGTGCGCCTCCGGGATACATCGGCTACGACGAGGGCGGCGCCCTCACGGAAGCCGTGCGCCGCAAGCCCCACTCGGTGATCCTGCTCGACGAGGTTGAGAAGGCCCACCCGGACGTCTTCAACGTGCTCCTGCAGGTGCTGGACGACGGTCGCCTGACCGACGGCCAGGGCCGCAGCGTGGACTTCACCCAGACGCTGATTCTCATGACCAGCAACCTGCGGGGCGAGGACGCCGTGGCGCAGTTCTTCCGGCCAGAGTTCATCAACCGCTTGGATGAGGTGCTGACCTTTGAGGCCCTCGGCAAAGACCAGATCCGGAGCATCGTCAATGTGCAGGTCACTCGACTCCGCACGCAGCTCGCCGAGCGATCGATCGAGCTGGAGATCTCCGACGTGGCCCTCGACCGCCTGGCGGAGCTTGGCTACGACCCGGAGTTCGGCGCGCGGCCGCTCAAGCGAGTCATCCAGAAGAACGTCCAGAACGCCCTCGCGGAGGCCATCCTGCGGGGCGAACTAGGCGCGGGCCAGACCGCCTACATCGACGTGCACGAGGACCTCTTCATCGTGCGCCCAAGGCAAACGGCCGACGCCCTGTGACCGGCTCAGCACCCGGGGAGTGAGCACTAGATGCCCACGCCCCGGGTGCTGGCTCACGCCTGGCCCTCGGGAAGGCCTCGATCGTGTGGGGCGCCCGCTATCTAGCGAAGCCGACGCGCAGGAAGACAAAGAGAGCGCCCAGGAAGAAGACCAGGCTCCCGAGGCACACGATCCAGAAGAGCGGAGGGGCGTCCGACCGCATGGGGAGGTCCCCCCGGACCTTGGGCTTCAGGACCTCGATGACCTTGCCCGGCTCGAAACCCACGGGTACGCCGCCCTCGCCACGCACGCCCCCGAAGATCCCGGGGGCAACGTGGAGGCCCCTGATCTCCAGATCCTCTTCGCCGTCGCCGAAGAAATCGGCCCGCACGGTCGCCTCGGCGCGCATGGACTTGCCGACATTGAAGACCCTGGATGAGACGACCTCCGCGTCGATCCTCGGACCAAAACTCGCAATGACCGAGGGTTCGCCGAGGTTCGAGACGAAGGCCAGGACGAGAAATGGGACGAGGACGAAGAGACCGAGGAAGAGGCGGACCATGGCGAAGAGGATGCCGTCGGTCCGGGTAGGACCAAAAGGCCAAGGCTAGGTTCCGTCCAGGTGCGGCATCGGCCGTCCTATCCGGTTACCCTTCGGGCCGACGGCGCCCCCTTGCCTGGAGCGCGCCCCCACTGCCCCATGCTGAGCCTGATCCCCGAACTCACGAAGAGCCGTACCCTCCTGCGGGACTTCGTCATGCGCGACCTGAAGTCCCGCTACGTGGGATCGAGCATGGGCTTCTTCTGGTCGGTGATCTTCCCGCTCATCAACCTCTTCGTTTTCATGTTCGTCTTCCGGATCATCCTGAAGACGCGCTGGGGCGACGAACAAGGCGCCCTTGAGGTATCGCTGGTGATGCTCGCGGGCATCATCGCGTGGACGGGCTTCGCGGAGGCCGTGTCCCGGTGCACGAACTGCCTCGTGGACAACGCCAACCTGATCCAGAAGGTCGTCTTCCCAGCCAGCATCCTGCCGTCGTTCATCACGATCTCGGCCCTCCTGAACATGTGCTTCGGGATCCCCATCGTGATCGGCGCGGTGCTCTGGTTTGGGCATCTCTCCCCGCCCGCCGGCGCGGTCGAGACGGAGAACCATTTCCTCACGGTCCCCGAGGGCTACTCGCCCGTGGACGGCGAAGGAAATCACGTCAATGCCAACGGGGACGAAATCCCGTGGCCCCGCATTCTGGTGGGCCTCGAGCGCGCCTGGCGCCAGGAGACCCACTACAAGCTCATCTACAGCGGCACCGCCACCCGCGGCGAGGACTACATCGCCCTGCACGATGACGTGATCCTGCCCGCCGGCGCCGCGCGGCTCTTCCTCCCGATCATTCCGATCCGCGACAACGTGCTCGAGGGTCCGGAGACCATCGAGGTCACGATCGTCGACTCGGGCGGCCGTGAGCTCTGGAAGGACGCCACGGTCATGACCCTCGAGGACTCTCAGCTTTCGCCGGCGGAGATGAAGCACATCGACGACACCTTCGAGGTCAAGACGGCGAGCTACGTGTCCGCGGAGAGCCGAGACCATCATCCGCTCTCCCTCGGCCTGCCCATCGTGCTCCTGCCGCTGCTCGTGATCTTGCTCGGCGTCTTCACCGTGGGGCTCGGTGCATTCTTCGCCGCCTTCAATCTCTACTGGCGGGACACGGCCCACCTCATCGGGGTCGGTTTGACGGTCTGGATGTTCGCGACGCCGATCTTCTATCCGGCGAACCTGGTGCAGAAGGCCGGCATGGGCCTGATCCTGAGCTTCAACCCGATGTACTGGTTCGTCGAGGTCTTCCGGGACGTGACCCTCTTCGGCATATGGCCGAACCCGATCTTCCTCGGGCTCTTCGCGGCTGCATCGTTCCTCACGTTCTGGCTCGGCGGCCGCTTCTTCCTGAAGCACCAGCACCACTTCCCGGACCTCCTGTAGCACTCCCATGGAGCCCCATTCGCGCGCCTTTCACATCGTCGACGATCTCCTGGACGAGGACGCGTGGACGGAGGTCTGGTCCATGTTCCAGTTCGCCGACCTCAGCCCGGTGACCCGCACCGGCGGCGCCTGGAAGCTGGACGACGGCACCCCCTTCGGCGGCGACGAGATCGTGACGCCGGCCCGGGACGCAGAGCTCACGGAGCCCGGCGCGACCCCCGGCACCTACCCGAGCGGGACCGCCCTCGACCTGGTCCTTGAGTCCGTCCTCGCGGCCGCCGAGGAAGCCGAGGATTTGGTCGGGAACCAATGGGCCCACGTCACCGCCCGTGCCTACGCCTACCCGCGGGGCACCGCCCTTTCCTGGCACGGCGACGACACCCACGCCTACGACGGCGCCTTCATCTACTACGCCCATCCCTACTGGAACGCCCATTGGGGCGGCGAGCTTCTCCTGGCCGACCCGGCCCCGGAAGGCGCCGAAGACATGCCGATCATGGCCCACCGCTTCGACGACGAGGAGTACTCGCGGGCCCTGCTCGAAAGCGGCACGGGCCGCTTCGTAATGCCGAAACCAAACCGCCTCGTGCTCCTCGGGCACGCTCCGCACATGGTCGCCCCCGTGCGCGATGCCGCGGGCTCCAACGTGCGCGCCTCCGTGAGCGGCTTCTTTCTGTCCAAGGGCCAAGATGACTGACAAGAACGCCGCGCTCCTGATCGCATACGACGGCAGGCCCTTCTTCGGATGGCAGCGCCACCCCGGCAAACCCACGCTCCAGGGCGCCCTCGAAG
>CAJXRJ010000278.1 GCA_913058555.1 uncultured bacterium | reverse complement strand
GGTGGCTAGCTCGGTCGCGGAGTGGGCCAAGGTCGAGGACGCCGTCACCGGGGTCGCGTCCACGGACTACACGAAGCTCTTCTCCGTGCCCATGTACGCGGCGCTGATCGTGTTCGTGGCGCTGCTTCTGATGTACCCCTCGCACGCCGTCAAGCGCGGGGACGTCGAGACCGCGTAGCGGCTCCACCCTCGTCGGGCTGCGGGCCAGATCCCCTGGGCTACTTGGCCTTCAGGCGCGTGCGAACCTCTTCGAGGATCGCGCGCGCCTCTGTATTCCCGGGCTCCATGCCGAGGGCGGCCTCCAGGTGATCCTGGGCCGCGGGGAAGTTCCCCGACTTGGCTTCGAGCTGGCCTGCGAGCACGAGCATGCCGGCATCCTTGGGTGATGTCCGGAGCCAGGTCTCCACGGCCTCGAGGGCTCCCGTGAGATCTCCGGAGCCTGCCAAGGCCTCGGCCGTGGCGCCTAGCACGCGCCGCGAATCCCCCTCGAGGCGGCGAGCCTCGGCCAGGGGGGCCAAGGCCTCCTCGAACCTGCCGGTGCGGGTGTAGGTCGCGGCCAGGTTGAAGTGCCCGATGAAGTAGTCCGGATCGAGCTCGACGGCGCGGCGGTACGCCTCCTCGGCCCTGTCGGCCCTTCCGAGGAGCACGTGGGCACGGCCGAGGCCCTCGAAGGCAAAGGCGTCCTGGGCCCGCAGGGTGGATTCGTCCTTGGTGGCACGTTCGAAGAGCCGGACGGCGTCGCGGTAGCGGAACTCGGACAGCGCCAGGCGGCCGTGCTCCATGAGGAGGTGGCGGTATGGCGGCTCGTGGCGGGCCAGGTCCGCCACGCGGTGGATTTCTTCCTTGGTCGTTTCGCCCCGGAAGACGCGCAGGGCTTCGCCCGTTCGCGTGTACACGATGGTCGTGACGGTGCTGCCCCCGATCGCGTCTGCAAAGAGCTCGGGGTCGAGCATCGCGGTATTGCGCGAGTCGAGAGGGGTGCCTCCCTCGGCCATGCCCTGAAGGTACGCGTCGACGAGGCGGATCCCCGCGTTCTCCACGTCCCGGGAGTCCAACACGGTCGGCCCCGGTGGGGCGCCGGCGTGCACGCGGACGACCATGGCGTAGGCGGTATTGGACCCAAGGGCCAAGGGCGTGCGCGCGATCGCGGCCAGGCGCGCTTTCCAGCCCTTGGACTCTCCCCGGGCGTCCGGCCCCGAACCCATGGGGGCCGAGGCGGTGAACTGTTCCCATCGTGGAAGGGGCCGCGACTGCACAATGCCCTGGCCGCGCACGATCACGCTGAGCTGATTGGCCGGAACGTCACTGAAGCGCTCGACCTCGCCATCGGGCCAGGTGACTTCCACCAGCTCAACCGGTTCGCCGCCCTTCGCCCGGGCCCCGAGTCCCACATGCACGTCCGAGGATATCTGGGACTGGAAGCCCTCGACGATAGCCACGTGGCGGCTCTGGGGCTTGCCCCCGGCGACCACGCGCACACGGGCTCCGAGGGGCAACGACTTGCCGTCTCCCTTGCGCAGCCGCAATCGAACCCAGTCCCCGGGCGCCGCCCGGTTCTCGCGGTACACGAGCCCCTTGAGGGTCCATAGGCACAGGTCCATGTCACCGTCGCCGTCGGCGTCCATGGGCACCACCGCTCGGCCATCGTGGTCGTCGTCCATCCCGAGCACCCAGCCCGCATCGGCCCAGCGCCGATCGGAATCCCCTTCGACGTCGGGGCGCACGAAGAAGCGGTCACGCTCGTAGCCGTTGAACGAGCCGCGGAACGGCTTGTCGGTGTTGACGTCCTGGCTGAGGCGGCCTTCTTCCAGTGCCCGGGCATCGTCGATGACTTGGTTCCAGTAGGCGGACTGCCAGTCCCCGAGGACCTGATCCCGGTGGGACGTGAACCCGTTGGTGACGAAGAGGCCCAGGTTTCCGTCTCCGTGGGGCTCGACGAACTGGCAGCCCCAGGCCCATTCACACTCGTTCAGTCCGAGCGCGGCTGCTCGCTCCTGCCACTTGGCCGGGTCATCGGCGCCGGGTTCCGGCTCCCGGTAGAGCATGTTGCCCCGGGCGATCGTGTCCACGCGCTCCCGCATGTTCGGGGATAGATCGCCGGCCAAGGGAATCATGCGCATGCCCTCCTCCGACGACATGTTCGACACGTAGAGATCCCATCGGCCGCGGGACTCGAGGTCCGCGAGGGCCGCGCCCATCGTGTAGGCGCTCACGCCATCGAACCCGCGCGTCTCGTCGGCGGTGAACACTCCGCCGTTGTTGAGCCAGAGCACGTTGGGGCCGAAGTCATTGCCCTCGAGTACATCCGGGTCGCCGTCGTGATCGACGTCGAAGGTGAGCGCCACGTAGGTGTAGCCCGTGCCGTGCATGCCGCGGGCCTCGCTCTCCTCCGTGAACTGGAGATCCCCTCCATTGATGAAGAGGTGGTTGTCGGCGCCGTCGTGGGCTTCGACCGTGTTGTAGTGATCGCCCCGGGACGCGCCACTGCCGTAGATCGCGAAGAAGAGGTCCAGGTCTCCGTCACCGTCCGCGTCGAAGGGCGAAACGGTTTGCACCGCCAAGCGGCGCAGGCCGACGGGGTTGGGCATGGGGAAGGCGCGCGGGAGGTGGCGCCAGTTGCCGCCGGCGGAGCCCGTTCGGGTCCACAGCCCCGCGTACGCAACGTCCCCTTCGTAGAGGCTGGCGTGGCCCGCCACGATCTCCTCTAACCCGTCGCCGTCGAGGTCGATGTACAAGCAGAAGGCCGGCCGGTCATGGGCCTCGGTGATCGGCAGGCTCTCCGGGACGAAGCCGCTCTGTCCGTCGTTGACGAAGACGACCGTCTCTTCGCCCGCGCGCGTCGCCAAGAGGTCGGGGCGGTCGTCACCATTCCAGTCGATGACCGAGAGCCCCCCCTGGGTGAGGGTGCGGTGCCGGTCGATGAATCCTTGCAGGAGACCGAGGTTGTCGGGGGAGGTGCCGAACGTGAGGCCCACATCGGCGGTGCGATCCACGTACGCGGTCCCCTCAGCCCGGAGGCGCACGGACCGTTCGGAGGGCGTGAAGCGGGCGAGTTTCCAATCGCTCCCCTCGCCGTCCCGGACCGCCGCGATGTCGCCGTACACGGTGAGATCTACCCGGTACCTGTCCTCTGCGTGGCGACCGGCCCAGCGGAGCCGGACGTGGCCGGTGGCGACGTTGCCGTTTTCGTCGAGCTCAAACCGGTCGAGCTCGCACTCCACGCGCTCGGGGTGTCCCTCCAGGGGGGCCAACGCGTGGAGGTCCGCGAGAAACTCCCCAGGGGCCAGAGCGGGGGCCCCGTCCGGGGCCAGCCATTCGATCGTGACGGGCCCGGCGGGCTCTGGGGGGGAGGCCTCGAATCCAGCGCCGCGGAACCCCGCCGCAAGGGCGCGGCCGGCGGCTTCCAGCTGCCCCCGGGCGAGGGGCTCGAGGAGGAGGCTCCCGAGATCCTGCTCCAGGCGCCTGGCCGCGGGCTCCGTCACGCCAAAATCGGTGACGGGCGCCGTGATGGCCCCGATGGGGACCTGCCCCGCGTCCATCGAGGATTCGGGCTGGCCCTGGGGCTTCGGGTCCGAATCGCCGCAGGCGACGAGGAGAGTTGACAAGAGGAGGAATCCAGCCGGCTGTTTCATCGCGCCACAAGAGTAGGATCGATTCCCGTCATGATCGTCCCTAATCCCCTACGTGTCCTGCGGACCGTTGCTCGGCCCCCAAGATTCATGAATCACGGCGCGTTTCTCTCCTCGGCGGTTCTCATTCCCAGCTTGCTGCTCCCGGGTTTGTCGGGCTGCCAACCTGGGGGTCCAAAGTACCTGCCCGTGAGGGTCACCGAGCCCGCTGTGGCCGCGGCGCGCCCCGGGGCCTCGGGCCACACGCCCTGGCCTGCGCGGGACCTCGAAACCGAGCCCGGTGAATCGGACGCGGCCGATGGCGTGGTGGAGGCGGCAGCAAGCTCCTCGCCGGACGAGCCACTGCCCGAACTCTCCGACATCCAGTGGCGGGCCGAAGCCGAGCGTGTCCTCGACGATTGGCACCTGTCGGCGGCGCGTGGGGACCGCAAACGCTACCTGGGGCACATGGCCCCAGACGCCGTCTTCATGGGCACAGACGCCTCCGAACGCTGGGACGTCGCCAAGGTCACGTCCTACGTGGATGAGCACTTCACGCCAGGGGAAGGGTGGACCTACTATCCCTTTGAGCGCTACGTCAATCTCAGCTCCAGCAAGGGCATGGCCTGGTTCGACGAGAAGCTCAATAGCCCCGGCTACGGGGCTTTGCGCGGCACGGGCGTGCTGCGCCGTGAGGGCACCACCTGGAAGATCGTCCACTACAGCATGACCTTCCTCGTGCCCAACGACATCGGGGGAGAGGTCGCTGACATGATTCGAGCCTGGAAGGCTGAGCCCGTTCGTTAGCCAGGGGCCCGTTCGTTAGCCAGGGGCCTGTTCGTTAGCCAGGGGCCTGTGCGGCGCCAGGCCGGACCCCCGGGGGGGGGCGATCCGGTGAAGTGAGCCGATTCGTCTCAGCTTGGGGTCAGACCTGGGCCGATGATCGACGGGGACCCCGTGAATGGCTCCCCAGCCGTGCTATCTTTCCAGGCACAAGGAAAGCGCCATGACCTCCCTCACCAAAGCCGAATTCCCCACCTACCAGGGGGGCCAGGACAAGGCCCTCTGGCTGACCGCCGCCCTTTGGGCCCTGGCCCTTGGTTCCTTGGTCGGTCTCCGATTCGTCTTCGCCTCCGGCTCCGCCTGGGGCACGCCCTTGGCGTTCTTGGCCGTCTTCGTCCTCGTCGGATGGTGCCAGGCCTCCCTGAGCAACGGCTTCCACGAGGCGGTGCATCGCAACTTCGGCAAGAACCACAAGGAGTGGCTCTCGCTGGCGTTGCTCGGCTACCCGACCTTCTTCACGATGCAGTACCGCACGGTGCATTTGCAGCATCATCTGAAGGGCGGCGACCGGGAAGACGACCCGGACTTTGCGACCTACGGGCGCTTCCCGAAATCGCGGCTCGAGATGCTCGGACGGTTCTTCATGATGGGCTCGGGGCTCGCGGCGGCCCAGCAGCTCCTGACGAAGAACCTTCGTTCGGGCGAAGTGGCGGCCGGGCGCCTGAAGAAGGACGAAGGCTCGGGAGACGCGCCGGCCACGGCCGCGCCCACGGGTGACCTGTTGGGCCTCGCCGCGGTGCAGCTCACCCTGCTGGCATTCTTCACGGCCGTGTTTGGCCCCCTCTTTGGGTACCTGTACGGACCGCTCTTCTACGTGGCGCTCTGGATCCTGCCTCTAGGGACCGTTGCGAAGCTGATCAAAGCCACGCGCTCCTTCTGCGAGCACGGCTCAAGGGACCGCGACTACGTGCTGCGCACGATCACCGGCAAGCCCTGGCAGACCGGCACGCTTGGCATGTACGGGTTCAACTTCCACGCGGAGCACCACCTCTACCCGTGGGTGCCCTACGCCAGTCTCTCTGCCCTCCATGATCGCTTGGCCAGCGACCTGGCAAGCGAACCCGAAACTCACCAAGGGGAGTACGTGCTCTTCGAAGGCGGCTACTTTGGCCTGCTCGTTCATTGGTTCAAGGAGCTCCCCTGGCGAGCGCCCGCCGAGTCCAGCGCCGTCCAGGCCTGAGGCGTCTAGCGATGATTCACGAATACGCCTGCCGCGTCTGCGGGACCGACGGGCACTCCGTAGCCGTTTCGGGCATCCGAGACTGGGAGTACGGGGTCAAGGGGGAGTGGGCTTACCACCGGTGCGAGCGCTGTCAGCTCCTTCAGCTCCATCCGTTCCCCGAGGTGGAGGACCTGGTCGAGGCCTATGACGTGGATTACCACGGCTACCGTACGTCAGCGGAGAAAGGGCGCCTCTACCGGATGCTCTTCGAAGTGAAGGACCGCCTCTTCAAGAAGAAGATCGCCGCCCAGGTCCCGAAGGGCGCCGCGCTCTTGGATGTGGGATGTGGCAGCGGGGAGTACCTCCGCCGCATGGCTTTCCTGGAGCCGAGCCGGATCGATGGCATCGACTTCAATTCGAAGGCCGTGGAGCTCGCGCGGTCGAAGGGCGTCGATTGCTTCCAAGGGATCTTCCCGGACTATCCCAGCGAGGGCAGCACCTACGACGCGATCTTCATGAACAACTATCTGGAGCACACGCTCAACCCAGATGTGGAAGTGAAGAAGGCCTTTCGGCTGCTCAAGCCGGGCGGCCGGCTGATCGGCGAGGTGCCCAACTTTCGATCCGTGGATCAGCGGATCTTCGGGCGGTACTGGGGCGGCAACCACGTGCCCCGGCACACCTTCCAGTTCGAGCCCAAGAGCCTGCGCGCCCTCTTTCACGGTGCGGGTTTCAAGGACGTCAAGACGAACCAGGAGCTGTCGTCGAATCACCTGACCCTTTCGGTTCAGAACTGGTTTCAGCGCAACGAGCCTGACCTCGCGAACAACCCTTCGATCTCCCATGGGCGGACCTGGTACTACAACCACCTGCTGCTGGGAATGGCGCCCATCAACCTGTTCTTCAAGTTGGCGGGACGCTCGGGCGTGATGAAGTTCTTCGGGTCGAAGCCTTCCTAACGAAAACCTCCCGAGCGGATGGTCAGGGCCCGTGGGTTTGCATCGCCCGGGCCCGCGGGATCGGGACGATTCGCCCCAGTAGGGACTCGGTAGGGCTCAGCGGGGGACGCGGGTGGGGAACAGGATGGGACGCGGCGCTCCCATCCCCGCATGAGGAGCTTTCCGCGTTGACAGGTATGAGGGGCGCCGTCACCGTAAAAAGCTGCGATCGCACGCCCCATAAGGCGGGACGCCCCGTCCATCCCGACTTCGCCTCTTTGCTCCGACCCTGCCCCCTTGCCATGAAAGCCAACGCCGCCCTCGCCAGCCTGGCCCTCGCCGTGTCATTCGTCTCCTGCCAACAGGCGCAGACGATCTTCGATCAGCTGAACCCCCTGAACGATGGGGTGACCCAGAACCTCTCTGACGAGGTGACGGAGCTCCAGTCCATGCGGCAGCAGCTCAGCAACTCCTGGGGCGATATCGAGGGCCGCGTCACGACGGTCGAGAACGACATCGACAACTTCTCGCCGAACGCCCCCGCCGTCGCAGGGGTGGACCTGTCGCCGCTCGCCGACGACATCCTCCAGGGCGCCGCGGTCAACGCAGCCGAAGCCGGTTCGGTCCAAGACACCACCGCCGACATCGAAGGTCTCTACGACGGGACCAGTGCCGAAACGCAGTCCGAGATCATGCGCGTGCAGGCCGAGGGCAAACGCATCATGGCGGAGCTCCATACAGGGCTGCCGACGAGCCTCCAGGACCTGGTGGGCCAAGCCACCACCACCACAGCGAGCGCGCTCCTGATTCAGAAGAAGGCCGAGCAGATGGCCCCCGTTGCGAGCCAGAACGTGCTCATGACGGACGAGCAGAAAACGGACTACGAGAAGGACATGAAGGTTCTCGAGTCTGAAGTCACGAAGCTCAATCAGCTCGCCGACAAGATCAGCCGTGAGAGCGGCGGCATGACAGATCGCATGACCCGCGCGATGACCACCTTCCAGGGGAAGGTGGGCGCGTTCCGCGCCGACAGCTGACGTCGCGCCGGAGGGTCTAGCGGAGAGGGCTCTGCCCCGGCCCAAGGTAGACCACCAGTCCGCGCCGTGAAGCCGCGCGTGCAGTTCCGACAGGATCCTGCACGGGCGGCTTTCGCATTGTCGGGCGTGGCTTGCTCTCCCGCTGCGTTCGGCCGCGCCGTCCAACGAGCCAATGTCCAGCCCGAACGGCTATCCAAGTGCCGTGCTAGCGACCGCTTGGCGCCACGCCTCGGCTCCGGAACCAAAGCCACGAGGTCTGCGTGATTCCGGCGATGACGAACGAGGTCAGCGTCCAGGCGAGGCCCGTGACGTTGGCCTCTTCCGCGTAGCGGGTGCCAAGGGTCAACAGCAAGCCAGCCACCACAAAGTAGATCGATACCGCCTCTGTAATCGGGCGGGTCCGTTGGGCGTCCACGAGGACTCCTTGGAACCAGCTCTGGGCGACCTGGTACGCCGGCATGATGATGCAGATGCCCAGCCCCATGCGGGCCAAGGGAACGAGCTCCGCGGGCAGCTCCTGTACCTTCCCGAACCAAAGGCCCGCGAGCGGCGTCATGTAGAGGAGCGCCAGGGTCGACGTGGTGACCGCCGCCAGGAGCAACCCAAACCGCTTGAGCGAGGCGGAGCCGCCTTTCAACGCGACGAGTGTGACCACGACTTCGTTGAAGGCCATGCCCACGCTGCGGGCGGTGAAGGTCAGCGCGTGCACGGCTCCGCCGGTCGCCACGGAATCCACCGCGCGGGGCATACGGTTCATGGCCGACGCGCCAATGGGCTGGATCAGGAGCGTGATCAGCGGCGTCATGGCGAGGGGGATGTAGAAGCTAGCGAACTGACGCGCCCCAAGGACGGGCTCCCCTTGGGAGGCCTTCAGCCGGGGGAAGATTTCGCGCACTTTCCAGCCCGCAAAAACAGCCTCCGAGGTGACGCCCACAGCGATCGCCAATCCCGCGACGGCGACGCCTGAGAGTTCAGGGAGGACCCCCTTGGAAACGGCCAGTCCCAATCCAATCAGCACGCCGCCGGTGGTGGCGAGCCGCACGAGGGTGCCTTGTCCCACCGCGCCGCTCCTTTCGTAGCGGATGAGCACCCCCTGTTGGGCCCGCCGGTAGCCGATGGCGAAGGTCCACGGCAGCATGATGCGCAGTCCGAGGCGGCCAGGCTCGACGACTTCCGGCACGGAGCCGATGATGTCGACGGCGACAATGTCGTAGAGGGGGGTGAAGGCGATGGCTGCGTGCAGGAGCGTCAGGGCTCCGCCCATCAGGTGCCCATAACCCATGACCTTGCGGTAGCGATCCCACGACGTTGAGAGTCGCGTGGACGCCGCGAGCATCATGATGATCGGCCCTTCCACGACCAGGCTCACCGGGAACACGATCGAGCCCCTGTCTCTTATACACATCTGACGCTGCCGACGATATGCAGTGTGTAGAT
>CAJXRJ010000277.1 GCA_913058555.1 uncultured bacterium | reverse complement strand
CTGCATATCGTCGCAGCGTCAGATGTGTATAAGAGACAGCCTCATGTTCGGTCTCATCGGCGGAGGTGTGGCCACGTTCATCCAGGACCAACGCGCAGGCGTGGCCGCCCGCGGGGCACGCTCCGTGGCTCCGGTGGGCCACTTGGACCAAGGCGACGCCTATGGCACCCAAGCGAGATCTGCAGCCAGCCAGTTCGTCGACAGCCAAGGCATCGCCCCGCGATCCGAGGCGGCGATCTTCCTCGGGATAGACGGCCAGGTCCCAAAGGACATCAAGCGCTCCCCGCGACGCGAGCCCCAATGGTCCTTCGCCTCCTCCATCGAAAGAGAGCTCCGCTCCCTGAAGCGAGGCGCGCGGGTGCTGGTGGTGGCCGATCCCAGCGACAGCGGCCTTACCGACCTCGCCCGGACGGCGGCGGCACGGCTGGAGTCGCTCAAGCTGAGCCCCCTCGGCGTGAGCACCTCCCGCAAGCGCAGCGTATCGGCGAGCGAGAACGGACTCGTCGCTGGAGCCGTCTATGAACTTGAGAAGGCCCGCGGGAACCGCCACTCGGCGAAGAACGCGCTCTCTGGGTTCCTGACCGAAACGCCGGGCCTCGGCGCCGTCTTGCACTTGCATAGGAGCCCCACGACCCAGCACATGCGGGCCACGCTCGTGGCCAGTGATTGCTGCGGGACGGACACTGCTCGCTGCGACACTGACTGCGACGAAGCAGGCCACGCATCGACCGCGAGTTCATGCAGCACAAGCTCGGTGAGCCAGTAAGCCACGGACGAGCCGTACAAGCGTCAATTGAAGGGACCCCGCGCACGGCGACTGAGTCGCCGGCGCGGGGCCCGATCCGTTGAGGGGCTCGCGTAGGCGCCTGAGACTCGATTTGCTAGTTCGATCCTCTGGCGGATGTCGCGCTCTCCGACAACGGTGCCAACCCCGACGCTGCGCGGAGCGGGGCGGCTCTCGCTTCCTTCCGAATGAACCATCGGTTCTGGCCCCGGAATCTGGCTCTGGTTTCCGCAAAAACCGGCAACGTTCTTCACCAAAGAAGCTGGCCGATGCGATGGGGCGCGATTCCGGCCACCGAAACGACGCGCCTACAGGCCAACCCTGTCTTTACCTAGTAGGGGCGATGCGTGCCGTGCCGTCTTTTGCGATGAGGACAAATCCTACGATGGCGCCGTCGTGTCGCGCCATTGCCACCGCGCCATGCCATTCCCCTGTGAGCGGAATGCGGCTGTCCACGTCCATCGAATCTCCCCCACCGCTCAGGCGCGAGGCCGAGATTCCAATCGGCGCCCGACCACCTTCCCGGACGATGATGAGGTCCTCCGCGTCGAGCAATGGCCGACGCGTACCGGTGGTCTCATCGGCGTGGGCAGCGCGCAACTCGTTCCAACCCTCGGTGAACGCGACGGGCTTGAGAACTGCGAGGGCGTTGCCCCTCGGTTCGATCGCGCCCTGCGCAAGTAGCACGCCAACATCCAAGACTCTCCCCGCCACCTCAAGCTTTGCGCGTCCCTCCCGCGCATCGTCAGGCACCAAGAGGAGGTCCGCGGGGCCTAATAGCCCATCAGCCTCCACGCACATCCAGCCTGAACGCCTCTCCTTCGTTTTGAGCACCCGGCCCTCCGTCCACGACAGGGTCGCGCGCAGCAGCTTGGGAAGCACGGCCCCCGGCGGCAATAGGTCGTTGCCGAGCGGCAACGCCGGCTCCCAGTCGAGCCAATCATCGTCCACGTCGGCGTTCAACGGGAAGCGTGTACCCCGCGTCACTGGCTCCCCAGCGTCCACGGGGGTCGCCATGGCGATGCCTCCGATAAGCGCGGTCCTCAGTGAATCCAGGTCCACTTCCAAACCCGATGCGATCGACAGGCCGAACTCAAAGCCACCGGTCTCCCAGAACACGGAGCGCTCTCGGACTAGCTGCGCGTAGGCCCTTCGTACGAGGGCGCGGACTTCCACCATGGTCGCATCGCTGGAGAGCCCCACGCCGGTGACACTACCGATGCGTACGCCGCGGTAGGAGATCCCGGCCCCTGGCTGCAAGCCGAAGCGGGTCGGTGCCTCGAGCACGATCTCTAGGCCGTCCTTGTGCCGCACGTCGTCCGCGAGCGGCGGCTCGGCCAGCACCGTGAACTCCGTGCGCGACTCCGCATCCTTGGGCCCTGGCGAAAGGGCGATGTACTGGGCGCCGATGATGGTCTCAAGACCCTGCACCGAGTCCAGCGAAAGCTCCGGCCTCACGACCCAGAACGAAGTACCGGCTCGCGCAAGGCGGGCGGCGTCCTGCATGACGCGCACCTCAATGCGAACCTCTTGGCCCGAGTCCCGCTCGCTCAGGCCGACCGCCGTCACCTCCCCCACTTCAATGCCGAGGAAGCGAAGCGCATCCCCAGCGCCAATCCCATGTCCATGATCCGCGAACAGCACGATGGTCGGCCCTCGGCCGCTCAGCGCGCGGTAGGCGAAGGCGATGGAAAGCACGGCGGCCGCCAAGGGGATTACCCAAAGCAAGCGACCGAGACCGCGTCTTACGTGCGCCGTCTCTACGAGGGCCGCCGGTGGCACCGCATGCATTTGGGTCGATGGCTCAGTCAATTCGGCTGTTCGGGTTCGAGTGAAAGGGGCGCGGAGTCAGAGCCTCCCGCGGTAGGAACGGACTCCAAAGGAGTCTCCTCCCAAAGGGCATGCGGGTCAAAGAGTGCGGTGGCCAACAGGCTCAGGAGCACGACCAAGGTGAAGGCGAGTGCCGCGGGGCCGGGTTGAATATCAACGAGGTCGCCGACCTTCACCCACGCCACGACAATGGCCACAAGGAGCACGTCGAGCATCCCCCAGCGTCCGGTGAAATCCACGAGCCGCCAGCTCAACCGCCGGGTCGTACGGTCCATCACCTGGCGGCCCGCGCTGATCGCGATCAAGCCGCCGAGCTTGAGGAGGGGGAAGACGATCGAGCAAAGGAACACCACGCTGCCGACGAAATAGTCACCACCCCGCAAAAGCCCCAGGCTGCCTGACCATATGCTCGCGTCCCTCGAGTGCCCCATCTCTTCGATGCGCATGATCGGGAGGGTGATCGCAGACGGAAAGAGCGCCAGGGCGGCCAAGGCAACCACGGTGACCCGCAGCGACACGCGGGCAGCACGGTCCCGACTCCCGGGCCTTGGCAGCACCGCGCGGCACCGTGGGCAACGCGCAACCTGCGAGAGGGCCAAGGAAGGCACACGGGCCACCAGTCCGCAGCAATGGCACGGAATGAGGCGATCCTCTGGGGCGGCGTCAGGCTCGGGCACGGGCATATCCTAGTCGTTCACTTGACCGACTTCGATCGCTGAAGCACGACCCCGCAACCCAACAGGATGAACGCGAGGCCCACTCCCGTCCAAACCGTCACCTGTTCGTCGCCAACAAACACACCCAATACAAGGGCGATGGCTGGCGTGACATAGGCGATCAACGAGAGAGAGACCGCGCTTGCCTGACGAAGGACCCAGAAGTAGAGCGTGAAGGTCAAGACGGTCCCGAAGCCACCGAGGTAGACCACGGTGAACCAGCTACGGGGCGTCGTGGGCAAGGTGATCCCCCCTTCAAAGGCCCATGCCGCGGCCCAAAGCAACGCCCCGCCGACGACCAAAGCCGAACGGTTGAGCAGGGCGGCGCTCACGTCCTGGCCGTGCTTTTTCACATAGGCGGTCGCTAGCGCCGACACCATGGGACTGCCAAGGAGAACCGTGCCGCGGGTCACCGCGTCACCCCCAAGGGTGTCTAGGTCCTTCGCGAGGAGCGCGACCACGCCGAGGAAGCCAAGGAACAGCCCGAGCCATTGAATCCCGACGATCCGCGCCGTGGGAAGGTAGACATGCCCGACCAGGGCGGTCACCAAGGGGAAGACCCCCCAGAGAATCGCCGCGTGCGCCGACGGCACGACCTCCTCCGCCCAGTAGACAATGCCGTAGCTCAGCGCAAAGTTGCCGATGGCCATGGCGAAGACAAGGTCCCACGTGGGCGCCGCCCCGCCCTCGCGCCGGGCAATCCAGGGAGCGATCGGCGCCATGAGCACACCCGCGAGCATGAACCTGAGTGCCGCGCTCCCGAGGGGTTCCATCTCCTCCAGCCCGACCTTGAGCACAAGCCACGTGGACCCCCAGACCAAACACATGATCGCCACCGCCGCCTTGACCGCCACGCTGGCGCCCCGCCCCGAACGGCCCGTCGTCGCTGCGCTCATGATGCGTAGGCCATCATGCCGAGCCGCGCTGAGAATGTGGGCGAGGCCCACGGCCTCTGCCTGGGGCCGCTGGCATCGAGTCCGCCTTGCCCTCGGCAGCGACCATGCCCTCGATCACAGCAAGAGGAGCCGCCAGGGGCTGCCCCCAGGCTCGACAGTTCGTGCGGCGCTGCACGTCTTCTCGAGCTTGGCGGCGCAAGTCCTCGTGGCTCATGGAGCGGACTCTGTCTCGGCCGTCGCTGCCTCGGAGTCGCCGAAGGACCCACCGAGGGCCACGTGCAGATCAACGCGCGTTTGGAAGACTTCCCGCTGCGCCGTGAGGAATGCCGACTCCGCGGTGAACTGCCTGCGCTGGGACTCGAGCACCAGCTCGATGCTGACGAGGCCTTCCCTGTACTGCTCGTCCGCCAGGGACGTGGCGGCTTTCGCGGCCGTCACCGCGGCAGCGAGATAACCGAGCCGTTCCCGCAGGAGCCCCTCTGCGTCGAGGGCGTTTTCTACCTCGAAGAAGGCGCGCAGAGCCAGCGCCGCGAAGGACGCACGCGACGCACGCAGCTCTTCCAGGGCTTCCTCCACCCTTGCCTTGCGGCGGCCACCGTCGATGATTGGACCCACCAATCCCCCGGCCAGTGACCAGACCGTGAAGTCCCCGTCCAGAAGGTCATCGAAGTCCCCCGAGCTCCGGCCGAGCGACGACGTCAACGCGATGTTCGGTAGACGATCCAGTCGGGCCACCTTGGCCGATTCTTCTGCGACGGCCATCCGACGTTCCGCGGCCAGGAGATCCGGACGGCGGCGGAGCACGTCGGCGGGCATGCCCGCTGGAATGGAGGGCGGCAGGTCGAGGAGCGCGGACGCCTGCTGCAATTCACCGGCGGGGTAGCGCCCCAAGATCAGCTCGATTTGACGCGTGGACACCGCCGCGCTGCGCCTGGCCGAAACGAGACCGGCTTGGCTCGTGGCGACGTTGGCCTCCGCAAGGCGCAGGTCCAATGCGCCGCTTAGGCCGGCGTCGAAACGGCCGCGCACCACATCGAGGCTGTCCTGGTACGTCTTGAGCGTAGCCTCAGCGAGACGCAGTTGATCGTTCGCCTCCCGCAGCTGAAACCAGGCCCGAGCCGTCTCCGCTGCGATGCTGAGACGTGCCGCTTGGTGATCTTGAGCGGTGGCTTCAAAGTCCGCGTTCGCCGCTCGCACGCCAGCGCCGAGCTTCCCCCATAGATCGAATTCCCACGACAGGTCAATGCTCGCGCTCCATTGATCGAAGGTGCTCGAAAGCGGCCCGTCGCTACCGGGAATCGGTAGCCCGACAAAGACGTTCTTCTGCCGCGCGTAGTTGAGGTTGCCGTTGACCTGCGGTCGGCGCGCGGAGCGTGCAGCCCGGATGCGCGTCATGGCCCCGCGCACACGCGCGGCGCTTGCAACGAGGTCATGGTTGTGCTCGAGGGCCTCCTGCACGAGGGCGTCCAGAGCTGGATCGCCGAGGGTGGTCCAAAACGCGGGCCCGCCATAGGTTCCCTCCTGGCTCGAGGCCGACCAGCTCTGGGGTAACTGATCACGGAGAAGGACGGACTCCTCCGGTCGATCCTCCACCTCGTGGGGACTGAGGCAGCCCCCCAGGGAAAGGAGGCCTGCGAAGCTGGCGATCACGCTGGCCCGGAGGCAAGCAGTGAACAATCTGGGGCGCTGCGTCAAAAACATGGGCGACGGGATTTTAGCCCCGCGACACCCAAAGGTCGGCGCTGAACTGCTCAGTCCCGCTTCCCGCCGTGCTTGTCGAGCAAATGCGAGAACACGAAGGTCACGAGGCTGCCCACCGGCACATACCACGGCCACGCCAGGTGTTTGCCGTTGTCGAACTGCCCCACCTCCGCCACGCGGGTCAAAAGGAACAGGACAAAGCCGAGGAGAAGGGTCTGAACGGCGCCATAGGGCCGCCGCCGCCGGGGAAGGCCCAAGGCCAGCCACGCGAGGAAGAGCGCCGAGATGGCGTACCAACTGCATGCGTAGGTCGTCTTCCCGCTGTACGCGGCGAAGACCACCGTCAAGACCCCGAGGGGCGCTGCCCAAACGTAACCCGCGGCACCGCTGCCACGGCTCCCGGAGGGCGCGTCGCCTTCTACGCCAGGGACCTCGGCCGCCCGGCTGAACCAGGAGAGAGCAAAGGCCGCCAGAACGGGGCCGCCGATGATCCCTGACATGCCCAGCGCAAACTGGAGCAGATCCTTGTAGTTGCCCTCCAGGTGAACCATTTGGACGGAGACCGTGCCGAGGATCGCCGCCCAGACCACGACCGTAATGCGGCCCTTGCGGAGGGCGCTTCCGCCGTCTCCGGGGTCGCCGGCGCCACCCGATTGGTCGCGCCGAAGATCCGCCCAGCCGCGCTGCAGGGACTGGGTCGTCTGCCCGAGGGCCGCGAGGATGGAGTCCAAGCTGGAAATCGCCGCGGCAAACGCGGCCGCCAAGATCAGCCCGCGCAAGCCGACAGGCAGCTCCTCACGGACGAATACCGGTAGGATCCGCTCCGGCTTGTCGGCAACGAGCGCCTGCGCCGCTGCGCTCATCGAGTGCTCTTTGAAGTACGCCGCCAAGCCGACCCCCACGAGCAAACTGAGGGCGACAATCACCACCGAAAGGTAGCTTCCGATCACCGCGAGCTGTGCGGAGCGCTGGTTCTTGCACGTGAGCATGCGCTGGGCGATGAGTTGATCCGTGCCGTAGGGACCGATCAAACCCCAGCCCGCTCCGATGAGTACGGATGCCCAACCGTAGGGCGAGGTCAGGAAACTCGTCCAGTGGACTCCGGATGCAGCTCCTGCGTCGGCAGAGGCCAGGAGCCTCATCCGGCCCGTGTCCGACGCGTCCTGAATCGCCTCCGAAAGCCCTCCGGTGATGCCTAGATGCAGGGTCAGGAGCAGCGCGCCAATGCCGCCAAGGAAGAGCAGGAAGAGCAGCGCGTCGGTCCAAATCACCGTCGCCACGCCACCCATCCACGTCCAGATCACAGCGACCATGGTGATGCCGGCCACCGCTGCGGCAAGGGGCGGAATCCCCGTCCATTCCTGGAGGGCCCCTAGCTGCTCCGCCGCCAAGACCTCGATCACCACCGCGGTGACATACACCCGCGCCGCTTGACCCAGGATGCCGCCAATCATGAAGAGCCCCGTCGTCATCCGGCGAACGCCGGCGCCGAGCTGGTCTCCCATGTAGTCGTAAGGGCTGTAGATCTCGCGCTTGAAGTAAGCCGGCGTGAGCACGAAGGCCACGACCAGCCGAGCAATCAGCGCGCTGAAGAGCCCGATCTTCAGGTACTCGAAGGAGCCGCCTTCCCGCGACGCAAGGGAGGGCACCACAAAGAACGTCACCGCGGAGATCTCTGTGGCAATGATCGAGGCCGAGACGGCGTACCAAGGCAACTTTCGACCGCCCAAGTAGAAATCTCGGACCGACGACTGTTTGCCAGTCCATCGATGGCCGAGCCAGGTGACCAGCACGAGGACCGCCCCCACGACGAGCCAGTCCAGCGCCTCGAATCCCCCCGCCAAGGCAGGTCCGGGATCGAGGAGTGCGGTCTTGCTCCCGGTCAGTAGGGATGCAGAGGAGGACATTGCGGCAGCGGGCATGGAGCCAGTATCACCCATGATTCGATGAGCTAGGACGAGCGGGTGTCATCTTGAGGAACGGCCGCCAAGAGCCGCTAGCGTATCGTCACGGAGGGCGAGCGAGGCTGCCCCAAGGCAAGGACTCGCATCTTCTCGGCTGACCAGGAGGGTGCCGGGGAAGAGGCTCAGGCCTTCCGGCGTGACAAAGCCACAGGCATCGGGCCCTTCCTCCCCGGCATTGGCGCCCTCCGAATGGGAGTCAACGGAGCGCTCTCCCTCCGGTTCTGCGATCCAAAGCAACCCCGCCCGCATCGCTTGCCCGCGAACGTCCTCCTCCGCCAGGGCCTCTACCAAGGCCCTCTGGAACGGCTGGAAGAGGACGGGCAGCATCCGATGATCTGCGGCAGCTCGGCCCAGGGAGCCGGCCAGGATGAGTCGCACCCAGGTCCCCGGACCGTTCGCGCGATCTACGGCGACGCGTTCTTCTTCCCGTACCCGGGAGATGAGCCGCGCTGCGGCCGCGCGACCAAGGGACACAGCAGCCCCGGTGAGGATCTCCATGGCGACAGCCTCGCCGCGCCTCGCGGAGGTGAGAAGCCGACCGGACGAAATCCCGCGGCCCAGCAGGGCCTTGTCGAGCCCCCCAAACCCAAGGTCGTGGCGCCCGCCGGGCACCTCGATATGGTTGCCCATGACACGGCCCTGTGTGGCGCTCGTCCAGCTCACGTCTTCGTCCCAGGTCAGCACCAGCGCATTCTGCGACGAGCCCGAGGACCCAATGGCGGAGTGTATCTCCCCCAGCGCCCACGCTTCGCCGAGCTCTACGGCGCGCCCGATGGAGCCGTCAGGTTTGCAGTTGCGTCCCCGGAGTGCCGCATCAAGGGCCCCGGGGATGTCCGATATGCGTGCGCCGCCGCGGGCCGCGAGGACTCGCCGCCCGCGGGCCCCCAGGCGCGCGTCAAGCGCAACGCCAATCCTGAGGCCCGGGCCACGTGTTCCAAAAGTCAGCTTAGCCACGGCATTGGCGATGCTCTGAATCCAAGCGTCCCCCGCCCGGATCTCGCCCGAGTGGGAAGGGGAAGTGGGCGATGCGCCCGCGGCCCCTTCGGCGAGCTGGCGTTCGATGCTCAAGGGGACGAAACGCGTGGGCCCGTCGACGTCCTCGACGACGCGGCGACCCGCTGGCATCAGTCGGCCAAACGGCGTGCGCTTCACCAGCTG
>CAJXRJ010000276.1 GCA_913058555.1 uncultured bacterium | reverse complement strand
TACACACTGCATATCGTCGGCAGCGTCAGATGTGTATAAGAGACAGCTCCTCGGGATCTTCGGTCTCGGTCAAGGCGCCGAAGACCTCCTCGAGGGTTCCGTCCGAGCCGGCCTTCTGGCGCAGTTCGTCGAGCGGGCCGACGGTGATCAGCTTCGACTTGGCCAGGACGGCCACCCGGTCACACACGCGCTCGACGACGTCCAGCAGGTGCGACGTGTAGAGCACCGCGCCGCCGCGGTCCGCCCATCCGCGCAGGACGGCCTTGAGCATCGCCGCGCTCGGTGCGTCCAATCCCCCGAGGGGCTCGTCGAGGACGAGGAGCTCAGGCTTGGGCAGTAGCGCGCACGCGAGAGCCGCCTTCTGCCGCATGCCGCGGGAGAACGTGCCAACCGGATCGTCGATGCGCGCACCAAGGTCCAGGTGTTCCAGCAACCGAACGGCCTCCCCGATGGACTCCGCGTCACTGAGGCCGTGCAGCCTTCCCACGAGCAGAAGGTGCTGTTTGGGCGAGAGGTTCGGGTAGAGCGGAGCCCCGTCCGGCACGTAACCAAGGGCCGCGCGGGCCTTCATGGGATCGCCCTTGACCGAGTGCCCGGCGATCTCGACGTCGCCTTCCGTCGGATCCAAAAGGCCCGTGAGGATGCGGACCGTGGTGGTCTTCCCCGCGCCGTTCGGACCAACGAGGCCGAGGACTTCCCCGCGCCGCACTTCGAGGCTGAGGGAGTCCACCGCCACCAGGGCATCAAAGCGATGGGTGATGCCCCGGAGGGACGCCGCTGGCGTCGTCTCTCCGGGCATGGCCGAATCGCCCGATGAACCCATCAGGCGGACCCGATTTCCTCGAACTCCTCGGGGTGTACGGAAAGGCCCGTTGCTTCCGCGAGGGTCTCAACGATCTTGTCCCGCTGGCTCTTCGTCGCGCTCTTCGCGCCGTCCTTGCCAGTGAGCGAGCCGGTGTGGCAAAGCACGACGACTTCTTGCGGCTTGATCGTTTCGATCTTCTCGCCGAGGGCTTTGACCTCGGTCGCAGCCGTGTTGTCCTCCGGCGCGCGGAAGAGCGAGGTCTCGAGGACCAGGTGGTCGAAGTGGTGGCAGTCGTCCACGAACTTCGCGAACTCAGTGCCTTTGACGCCAGTGCAAGCCGTCCACATCTTGGCGGTTCCCCAGTCGAACTCGAGGTGCACGGCGCTGTACATGGCCAGCGTGGCGCGCAGCTCATACGAGCTCATGTCGCGGGTGCGCGTGAGCACGAGGAGCTTGGCGCGCGAGAACCACTTGTCCCGGAGGGCACGCAGGTTCTCGGTGATCTCTCGCAGGTCCGGGTGCTCCGTCGGGTCGACGGTGCTGCCGGTCACGATGATCGACTCGACCTTGATGCCCTCCTTCGAGAGCGGGATGATTTCGCGCGCGCAGGTGGTCACCACCACGGAGGCCCGCGGCAAGGAGCTTCCTCGCTCGACGACCAGGCCGAGTTGGGGGGCGGCAATGTCGATGATCAGCGCCCGGCCGAAGCGTCGTGTGTCGCGCGGGCCGGTGAGGATCTTGGGGATCGTGTCCTTCGTCTTGGACATCAGGCTTCCATTCGGGGCGCGTGGGGCGCCTCGTTCTGCGGGGCAATTAGGGCGGGCCCGCAATGGCGGGCCCGAAGAGCCGCGGATCATATCCCATTCCGGGCCGAGTCACCTCACCGGGGCCCCGGCAATGGTCCATTCGGGGGCATTCCTGAGGACCCGTTGTGGGGTTCATCCGTCGCGGCTGAGGCGGCTGGCCCCTGGGATGGTGGCCATCCTGGCGTTGGCCGCCCTGGCCAGAGGGCCCAGAGGCCCAGTCCCAGGGCCAGCGAGCATCGTCCCGGGTGCTCGACGATGGCCCAGCGGATTGGACCATTCGGCCCTGGGTGGCCCAAGAGGGCCGCCTGGACGCATAGGGAGGTGGATGCGATCCATCGGATCAGGCAACGCAGGCAGGCCTTTCCATGTTCGGGAGCTTCCATGGCACCTGGACGACGATCGAGCAGGGGCAGGGTGTCAGGCGTGCCTGCGGGTGCGTCAAAAAGCCTCACGGGGCTGGCCCGGGTGCTTCAAGGCGGCGCGGTCCCGGGGTCGATAGAGATGGGGTATCTCCGTACTCCTGTGCGGAGCGTTCCATATGCGCCCCCAATCCCAAGATCCCGCCGCCGACCAGCGGATGGCCACTACGCCCGGAGATCTCATGGGTCTGCGCGCCAAGGGGACCGGCGACGATGGGTCCGCGGATGGGATGGACCCGCCCCAGTGGCTCCTCGACCTCCGATCGGGCGCGTCGTCAGACGTGCCATCGCTTGAGGGCGCCATTCTCCGGGGCCTGGACCTTTCCGGCCTCGACCTCGGCGGGGCCCGGTTGGCCGGCGCGGACCTCACGGGGGCCGACCTCACCAAGACCCGCTTCTTCGGAGCCGACCTCAATGGGGCCCAGCTCCACGGCGTCAGCGCCCGCGGCGCCGAGTTCGCAGGGGCGAACCTCTCCGGCGCGCTTCTCTCCGAAGGGGACTTCGAAAGTGCCGGCTTTGGGTCTGCGAACCTGTGCCATGCCGTCGCCCATCGATCGTCCTTCCGGAACGCTTCGTTTTCGGCGTCCGACGCCAGCGGCGCGACGTTCGCCGCAGCGGACCTCACGGGGGCGCGGATGGTCGAAGCGAACCTCACGGGAGCCGACTTCCAGGCGGCGACCCTCGCCGAGGCGGATCTGATGGGCGTCCAAGTGGCAGGCGCCACTTTCCGGCGAGCGCGACTGAAGTGCGCCAAGCTCCTAGGGGTAAGGGGCTTCGCGTCGGCCGACTGGATCTTCGTAGAGCTCGACGCCACGAGTCTGAACGGTGGCGTGCTTTTGCGTGAGTTCATCCACGACCAGAACTTCCTCCATGAGTTCAGGCACCAGAGCAAGTGGCACGAGTGGATCTACCGTGTGTGGTGGCTCACGAGCGACTGCGGCCGTAGCGTGAGTCGGTGGGGCGTCTGTAGCTTCGTGCTCGCCGTTTCTTTCGCGCTCATCTACACCCAGGTCGGCCTCCAATATGGCTCCGACTACACGTGGCTCTCGCCCTTCTACTTCAGCATCGTCACGTTTACGACCCTCGGTTACGGGGACATCCTTCCCGTCACTGCCGTGGCGCAAGCCGTGGTGATGATCGAGGTGATCTTGGGCTACGTCATGCTCGGCGGGATGCTCTCGTTGATCTCAAACAAGCTTGCAAGGAGAGCCGGGTAATGGGCATTCTCGGATTCAGGAAACGCACGGCCCGGGCGCGCCTTGGCAAGTTGCTCAAGGACACGGAGCTGCCGACGTTCCCGGCCCTCACCCTGAAAGTCCTCGAGGCCCTGCGGGATCCAGAGGTCGACTTCGAGGACGTCGCCGAGGCCATTCAATGGGACCCGGGCCTTGTCCTGCGGTTGCTCAAGACCGTCAACAGCGCGGCGTTTGCACCCCGTAGCCCGATCGAAAACGTGGCCCATGCCGTCAGCTACCTCGGCAAGTCGCAGCTCGAATCACTGGTGATCGGAGTCGCCGTGCAGGGCGTTCTCCCGGACCAGCCCATGCGCGGCTTCGAGCCCTCGCGGTTTTGGCTCGCGTCGGCGCGGCGCGCGTCCTTGGCGCGGGCCTTCTCCTCGAAGATCCACCCCGCCAGAACGGGCGAAGCTTTCACGTGCGGACTGCTGCTCGACCTCGCGGTGCCTGCGATGGCCGCTGGCCTTGGCGACTCCTATGGCGAGCTCCTTGAGGCATCCCTCGATTCGGAGGCAGAGGCCCTGATCGACATGGAGCGCAGTCGATTAGGCACGAACCACGCCGAAGTGGGGAGCCTCTTGGCCGTGTCGTGGGGGCTGCCCCCGAGCCTTGGCTCGACCATTGGAGACCACCACACCGCCGGTGCGACCCTGCTCCCGGCGGTCCGCCTGGTGGCGGGGCTTCGCGAAACCGTTTCCGGCGACACGGGCATGCACCGGGACGATGAGAAGGTGCTCGAACTGGCCCGGGAGGAGTTTGGGCTGGAGCCGGACTGGACCGTCGCGGCCATCGAGTCAAGCCTCGGCGAAGCCGCCGATCTTATGCACAAGCTTTCCTGAGCGACCGGCACCACCCGCCGGGTGGGTACCTGTCCCTCGGAGATCGACTCAGCTGGGATCGATCTGCTTCAGAATCCCGTCCAGGGGAGTGAGGCAGGCTGCCCAGTCGTAGGTCTTCTCGACGAAGGCTCGGCCGCGATCGCCGAGACGGCGCGCCTCCGACGGGTTCTGAAGGAGCCCGATCACGTTGCGGGCGAATCCCTCCGGCGCATCCGCTAAGAGGAAGTCCTCCCCTGGTGTGCCCTCGACGCCCTGGGTGGCGGACGTTGTCCCCACGGTGGGGAGTCCCATCGCAAGGGCTTCGAGGACTTTGTTCTGGATGCCGCGCGCCACCCGCAGTGGCGCGACGCTCACGGTTGCCCGTTCCAGATAGTCCCGTGGGTCGTCGACGAAGCCGGTGACTTCGATGCCGGGTCGCTCGCCCAGGGCGACGATCTCCGCCGTGGGTTTTGAGCCCACGATCGTGAACTTGACGTCCGGAATCTTCGCCTGGATCTGCGGCAGGATCTCGTCCGCAAACCACACGCAGCCGTCGACGTTGGGGTAGTAGTCCATCACGCCCACGAACACGAGGTGGTTCGGCTCGGCGAGCTCGGGCTTCGGGGTGTAGTGGCCCAGGTCCACGCCGTTGCGCATGACCATGGACGGGCAGCCCGGGATCTCGCGCTGGAAGATGTCTTCCTCGAGGGGCGTGCAGAAGACGTTCGTGATGGCGTTGGCGGCGATGCGACGCTCGAAGCCCCGCAGGGTCTTCCACTCGCGGCGGTAGACGGACGCCATCGGGAATCGATGCTTGTCCGCGTACTGCTTCCACTTGTCCGAATCGAGCTCGGCGAAGTGCATCACCCAGGGGGTGCCGCGCCCCACCAGGAAGGCTCCCATCGAAGACGAGAACGCGTAAGCGAGGTCGGTCTTGGGAAGCTCCGCGTCGACGGCGCGCTGAAGGACCTTCGAGCCGTAGACACCGAGGGTGAGGGGCTTGGACGTGAAGAGCAAAGGCAACGCCTTGAGCTTCTTCGAGCGCTCGTCGTGGGGAATCGCGATCGTGCGGATCCCCTTCTCGTTCTCGAGCACCTTGGCCGCCTCGACGTCGTCATCATCGTGCGCAAAAGCAATCACCGTGACCTCGTGGTCGCGGCTCAGCTTTTCGATGATCCGCCAGGTTGTGATCTTGTCCCCGCGGTTGGGCGGATAGGGGACACGTTGGGACAGGAAGAGGATGTTCACGCGGATGGCGAACACTCGCCAACTATGACCGGGGGGACGGCGCGACAAGGGTACGGGCTCGGGGCCGCCCGGGTGAAGGCGCTCGGGATTCTCTTGGGGTGGCCGGCCGATTCGTGACGCTTGGGGGCAGGTCCCATGGCGAAGCGTTTAGGAGCCCGACCCAGAGACGGCAATCTGGCCGTGGGCGAGGTCGATAATAACCCTGCGGCCCCTCAGCGCGCCCATTCCGAGATTGCCCCCAATCCAGGGATCAGCGAGGGGCCCGTCGGATTCCTCACGGAGGAGAGTCGCATCCAGGTCCCGTTGCCTGACGCCGCAGAATTCCAGCGCACCGAGGCGGACGCGCCATCCCTGGAGTTCCCCAAAGAGCCCCCGCAGGCTCGTCGGGCGCAGGGGCCGAGTGCGGTCGATGAGGCTGTACGTATCGACGGCCCACCGGGAAACGGTGACGCTGTCGTCCGACCCCGTGTCGAGTCGGAGCCAAAGGCCAGGTGTCCGGGATCTCCCGCTGGTCACGCTGCCCTGGATGCATGGGGCCGAGCCGTCCTGTGCCACGGGGTACCAGTCGACGCCCCGCGGGCGGAACCGGAAGGGCTGGAATAGAGAGGCATTGCCGCTCCGTTCATCGAGGACGACGCCGAGTCGCTCGAAGAGCGGGGCGCCGAGCACGCCGTGCACATCGAAGCCGGCACGGTCCGTGAGGAACTGTCCCTCCAGGGTCGCAAAGCGTTGGTTGAGCATCGCGGCGGGCCCCACGGTCACGCGGCCGGCCATCTGCCATGCGCTCGCCTTTGCGCCACCGACTCCGGCGAGCGTCGCCGTGCCGAGGGGCATCATTCCAAAGCGCGCGGCGTGCCCCTCGGCGATGGCGTGGGACCCAAAGCCCGTGTCCAGCAGGAACCAGCCGGACTGCCCTTCGCCGATGGCGGCGTTCACGTAGAAGCGTCCGCCGGAATCCACGCGGGTGGGCAGGGTCACGGGGCGATCAAGCCGTCCTTCAAAAATCGTGTCATCGGGCAGGGTGGGTCGCGGCGCCGAGAACGTGGACGGCGTGCCTGCGCTCCTCGCGCCGAAACGGTCGACGTGACGGAGCTCGCCGTCGAGCAGCTCGGTCACGAGGAGGGGCAGCCACAGACCGTTCTCCTGGCTCCAATCGTCAAAGCGAACCGTGCGCGTGCGTCCTAGGCGGTTCATCTCGAACGAATCAAGGCGCATGGTCGCGCGATCGATCCAAACGCGCGCCGCAATGGGATCGGTGGGGTGCGACACGTCAAGCGCGATCCTCTGGTCCGTCGAGTCTCCTTCGACCACCTCGATGATGCGTTCCTCGGAGCCGGGCCTCAGCCAAAGGAACGTACGCAGCTGACCGTCGAGGAGCACCGCTCCCCGCGAGCCAAGTCCGAGGCGCCGAACCACGCCCCTGGTGTCCCTCGTCCAAACGTCCGACCCATCGAAGCCGCGCGTCGAAGCGCCCACCTCGCCGCCAATCGAAAGGAGAAACGACCCCGTCGGCTTGCACGAAACAGAGATAGGGCGGGACGTGGCGCCCGACGCCGTTTCCATCTCCCGGACGCCGCGCAGCGTGAGGCCTTCCCGGGCCTCGAAAAGGGCGGGCGCGCCCATGGCGACGCGAACCTCCTCGAGGATGTCGAACGTTTCGTTCTCCAACCGCACGGGCAAAGCCGCCTGACACGCCACGAGGGCTAGCCCGCAGACGGAGTAGGCAAAGGAGATAAGGAGGGCCCGCACGGCAAAAGAGTCCAGCAAGCGCGCCCTCCGATCTCAAGCGCCCATCGAAGTTACGGCTGATGCACCGCCACAGGGGCCCATGGGAGAGGCTCGATGTCGAATTCCGTGTGCACACCTCCGGCGTCCACGGCGATCGCCTTGCGCGCCTGGATGGGCACCCACGCCATCGGGAACCGGCCGCTTTCGGTCTGGAGATTCTCGGTCGTGCCGCCGGGCGCCGCGATGAGGGCCTCCACAGCAAGGGTGTTTCCCGAGGCGTCCTCGAAGAAGAGGTCGTAGCCCTCTGCCCCGGAGTCGAGCCGGACTTCGACGATGCCAGCGGCCGGCGATGCGAGCTCGAGCTCCTCGCCGCGGAGCATCTCCACCGGAATCAGGTAGCGCTCGCCGCCGTCCAAGATGACGGACAGCACGGCGCCCCGCCCGGGCAGGACCGGCAGCCGAAACCGGCCCTCCGCGCCGCACGTCACCGGTGGGGAGGCGTCGTAAAGGCCACCGGTCCCGGCGAAGTTGGCGGTGGTGCGCTGCTGCACGCTGACCTTGGCTCCCGCGCCGCCCTGGTCGGTGACCCTGCCTGAGAAGGCGCGCAGGTCGCGGGTTGGATCCACCGTGATGGCCCGCCCCGGGCGAACGCCGTCCTCGATGTGGATTGCGCCGGTGCCCGGTCGCCAGAAGCGCAGCGAGTAGGGGCGATCGAATGCGCCGGGGATCGTGAACGCACCGCCCGGCCCCACGCGAACCGGTTGATGGCGGCCCGCGGCGCGCTGTTCGATCGATTGGAAGGAGAAACGTGGCATGGTCGGGTCGTCGAGCTCCACGAGCCAATCCCCCTGGGCGGCGGCTTCGCCGAGCAGGGTCCCCTGGATGGAACCAAGCCCATCGTCGAGCACGATTCGAAGCTCGTCGGGCGCGGAGCCATCGAGGATCCTCCGCCCGATGTCGCGGCTCAGGGCTGCGCCGCGTCGGGGGGCCACCGCCATCAGATCGGTCGTCGCAAGGAGCTTGTCCACGGTCAGCTCGAACCGCCCACTCTTCCCGGTCGTCCCGTGCACGGCGCCAAGGGCGACCATGGCGTTGGGCACGGTCTCGCCGTCCGCATCCGTAACGATCCCACGAATGCGCCACGTCTCGGGCTCCGCCAGGGGATCGAGCTCCACGATGAAGGGGTCGGGAAGCGATGCGGGGATCTCCAGGCGGCGCGTTCGGTAGCCGACGGCGCTCAGTTCAAGGTAGGCACCCTCGGCCACGGGCGCCTGGCGCACGAGGAACTCTCCGTCACTCGCGTTCATGGAGCCGGCCGAGAAGGTCTGGCGGCCTTCGAATCGGAAGCCGGGCGCGGGATCCAGGCTCAGGATGGAGAGGAGCGGGCCCGCGTCAAAGACGCACCGGACCTTGCCGTTCTTCGGAGTGCTTCCGTCGGTGCCGCGCAGCACGCCTTCGATGCGGTGAGCGCGGGCGGCCACCCACACGGGCTCGGCCGCTGTGCCATCGACCATGCGCGCGCCCTGGGCGACCTGAACCCAGTCCGGGTCGGCCACTTCGACCGACTTGGGGGAAATGGCGCCGTCGGCCACGAATGCGAAGCGGCCCTCGACGGAGCTCGACTGGTCCCGGCCAGGTATCGGTGCGTCGAGCAGCGTGGCCCGCCACTCATCCTTGTGCTTGAGCCCCTTGAGGAGGGCGCTTGCGAACGCTGAGTCCTCCCTGGCGCGCCGCTCGTCCTCGGCGCTGATGCGCCGGGTCTTGCCCGCGCCGCTGATCCAGCCCCTGTCGCCGCTCTGCCAGCGAACGGCCTGGTCCGACTGCCAACGCATGCGGACGTGGGGAGCGACGCGGCCCTTGATGTCGACGACGAGCCCCTCGATGCCCGATGGCAAGGCGGCCTTCGGGGGCTCGATGATCTCGCTCGGCGCTTGGGCGCCCGACCGCTGGGACGCCTGGGTGTCCACGGGAGCGAGCTCCGCTCCGCCGCCTGACCTGTCTCT
>CAJXRJ010000275.1 GCA_913058555.1 uncultured bacterium | reverse complement strand
TCGCCACAGTCAGCGCCTCCGGCGCTGGCCCCCCCTCAAACGGAGAGCGCCCCGGGGTCCTGCGATCGGCAGGGCCCCGGGGCGCTCGAACGTCTGGAGAGTCAGATCAGCCGCAGCCGACCCGACCCCGTCCGATCACTGGAACGACACGGACAGGGCGTCCGAGAAGTTCGACGTGGCGGTCGGGCCGTCCGTATCGCGGTGCCAGAACTGGAAGTTCACAGTGTCACCACTCATCACGGCCAGGGGGGCGGGCATGCCGCCGCTCTGGAACGGGATGGAGGTCAGGTCCGGGCTGAAGCTGCCGGCGCCCATGGCGTCGGTCATCAACAGCGAGCTGTTGAAGCGTGCCATGGAAAGGCTCGCGATGCAGAGGGTGCCTTGGCTGCCAGCGGGGTTGGTGCTGAAGACGTCCTGACTGGCGACGAACAAGCCGTTCACGCCGGCGGGAGCGCCCGACACGTCGAGGCTCAGCATGTTGTCCGTAGCCACATCGGAACCCGTGGCGCAGAGGCGAGCGCCGTTGCCAACGCTGTTGTCGTTGCCGGCGCAGATGACCTCGCCGAAGGTCGGCGTGGAGCTGACCTTAGCGATCATGTCGTAGGTGTTCACGTCGCCGCCGAAGAGGTCGATCTTGATCACGATGTCAAGGGGACCGCCGGTGCCGTTCGTGACGACGATGCTCTCGTTGTCGGTCGAAGTGAAGCCGAAGTCGAGGGTCTCGGGGGCCGTCGTGCCGCCATCACAGCCGATGGCGGTGTCGTAGGCAAAGATGTCGAGGTCCGCGATGACGTCCGAGAACAGGATGTCCACGGCGAGGGTGTCGCCGTCGGCAAGCTGGATCGAGTAGTAGTCGAGGTCGGCGATGCCGGAGCAAGCGTCTTCGAAGACAACAAGGCCACGCGTCAGCCCAAGGGGCAGCGGAATCGCGGTGCCACAGGTGTCGTTGTCCTCAAGCGCGTCGTCCATCGGCGCGGGGACATCCGAAAGGATCAGGTCGTAGGTGTTGCAAGCGCTTCCGAACTCGTAAACGCGGAGGTGAATCGTCTCCGCCGCCATCGAGCAGTTCGTGTAGGTCACGCTCTCGTTGTCCGAAATCGAGCCGCCCGTAACGAGGGTGTTACCAGCGGTGTCAAGCAGACGAATGTCGATGTCGCTGATCGCGTCCGAGAAGAGCGCGTCAACCTGAACCGTCTGGCCAGCGGCGACTTCGAAGCGGAACCAGTCCTCTTCGTTGTCGCTGATCAGCGCGGGGTAGCTGCGAAGCTGGAGCAACCGGGTTTCAGCGCTTGAGTCGTTCTCTTCGAAGCGGTCGTCGCCGATGCCGCAGCCGATGCAGTCGCCGGTGAGGCCGCTGCGAAGCGTGAAGCCGAAGGAAGCATAGGGGGTGCCACCGAAGAAGAAGCAACCGTCCGCAACCGCGGGGTTGCTGCTTCCCTCGCGGAAAAAGAGGTTACCAGCGCCGAGGCCAGTGCCGAGGCTCATCGGGTTCTGGAACACGGTGCCGTCTCCGACCGGGGCCATGACCGGGTCGCCCATGATGAGCGGACCAACCGACGTAGCGTCGGCAGTGTCCAGCACCCTGAAGGACCAAGCAAAGCGATCGCCCGTGTTCGTCGAAAGGCCGTCACGGCCCTCTGCGCGCATGCAGAGGTTGAGAGCTGAGATATCGATGTCCACGGCCACGTTGGCGAGGGCGCCACTGGTGCTGCCGGGGAGACCGAACAGGGTGAACGTCGCCAGGGGCGCTTCCGTAAGGGCGGCCGGGGTGCAGGCGCCGGCGCTTTCCGTCAGGATGACTTCGATGGTGTGGCCGGTGCCCCCGAGAGACGGGTCCGTGGCATCGGTCGCATAGACGAGCTGAAAGCTCGAGATGTCGTAGCTCTCCTGCGTACCCGTGAGATCGGGCGAGGTGGGCAGCGGCAAGCGGCCCTGGTCGATGATCCGGCGGCCATCGATGCTGTTGTAGAAGAAGCCGCTCGGTGCGGTGTTCGCGTAGATCGGGTCCCCGAGGGTGCCACGGAGGCGCGCGGGGGCGCTGAGCTCTCCGGTCACGGCGTTCATCACGCCGCGATACTCGATCGTCTTGGGGGCAGGCAGCAGGTCGCCGCTGGCGTCGGTCTGGGCAAAGGCGGCGCTAGCAAACGCACACGCCCCGGCCAGGGTCAGAATCTGGGTCTTCATGAAAAATCCAAAGGAAGGTCTGGAGAAAAGGTCCGTCTAGCGCCCGGGAGGCGAGCAGCGGGGGACAGCAAGACTAGACGGCTCCTGAGGCCCAGGGGGTTCCCCCATACAAGGACAATGCAATTCCCATAATGGACCCCCAAAACGAGACGTTCTTCAGGTAGCCAAACCGGTGTCCTGACCCGCCGGAACCGTCCTCAGGTGAACATCCTGTTGGGGGAACGCAATCTCAATGCCCGCCTCACGGAACGCCGCGTCCACCCGCATATGCAGGTCGTGGACGACCCGTGGCTTGATCTCGCGGCCAGCCACAAAGACCCGGAGCTCAAAGTCGAGGGACGACGATCCGAAGCTCATGAAGACGACGTTAGGCGCCGGTTCCGCCACGGAGTAGGTCGAGCCCCGTCCTGCCTCGAGAAGCAGCTGAATCGCCTTCTCCGTGTCCGATCCGTAAGCCACACCCACGTTTAGGGTGACGCGCGACACGGGGTCCGAGAGGGTCCAGTTGATGAACCGTCCCGTAATGAACTCCCGGTTGGGAACGATCAACTCCTTCAGGTCACGGTCGCGAATCGTCGTGGCACGAATTCGAATCTTGGAGACCACGCCCTCAATCTCCCCGAGCGTGACCCAGTCCCCGACGCGCACCGGCCGTTCAAAGAGCAGCGTAATACCACTCACGAAGTTGGCGAAAATCTCCTGCAAGCCGAAGCCGAGACCCACCGACACGCCGGCCACAAGCCACTGCAGCTTCGACCACGACAGACCAAGTTCATCGAAGGCGAGGGCGAGCCCCACGACCGTGATCGCGTACCGCAGCAGGGTCGTGATCGCGTACCTCTCGCCCGACCCGAGATTCAAGCGCCTCAGGAGCATGAACTCGAGCAAGGACGGCACGTCGCGGATCGCCAGCCACATCAAGAGCAAGATGAGTCCCGCGACCCCCACGTTCCCCAGGGTCACCCACTCGTAGGTGGTGACCGCCTGCATGGCTTCCGTTGCGCCGTCTTTCGCCACCGCTTGCGCCACGGTGACTTCTTCTTGCCAAAGCTCCACACCGTCGAAGACCCCAAGCGCAGGAAGCACCGACGAACAAGTCGCCAGGACGCCAAGGACGGCTGCGAACCCCGTCACAATGCGCACGAGGCCCAGCACGTCGGACGAGAGCGTCGCCACGTCGACTTCCTGATCCTCCACCTCAAGGCCTTCCGACTCGAGCTCTTCAACGTCCTCCCCCGCGCTGCGCCGCACTTCGATCTCCGCCTGACGCTTCGCGCGCATTTCCTCGCGGCGCTTGCGCAGCTTCTCAAAGGCCTCAGCGCGCAACTCCAGCCGAATCCAGCGCAGGGCCGTGCCACGCACGACGAAGATCCCCACGAGCAAAGCCACCGAGAGCACCAAACGGCTGAACAGGCTTCGGGCGGTGTAGCCATACCCAAGGATCGCCACCAAGCCGAACGCAATCAACGCCGCCATCAGGAGCAGGAACCAAAGGCGCCGCAGGCGGGTCAGAAGATCCCCCGAGCGCATCTTCCCGGCGTTGATCGCGAGGATCCCGCGGGCCGGATGGAGCACTCGGTAGGCAAACACGGCACATGCGAGCACATCTACGAGGAACGCCGCCCGGGACAGGCCCTCTGCTCCGGTAGTGGATTCGAGGCCGAGCGGCGCGAAGATCGCGTCCATGTCACCGGTCGCCGAACCGCTGATGCCAGCGAAGAACTCCGCGAGAAAGGCCGCGGCCGGCGCGATCGCAAACAGCCAAACGGTATTCCGTCGCACCAGCTTCGTGGCCTCTTCCGTCCATCGGAAGTGCGCCTCGGCGAGGCCTTCCTTGCGCACGAGGACGCGCATGGCGCCGATAAGCCAGAGCGGGATCGCGGCGCGGCAGCAGCCGTCGGCCAGGGCGAGCACGTAGCTCGCGTGCTCCGCGTCCACCTCGAGCTGGGTCAGGAAGATCCCGATCCCGTACAGGAGCGCGCCGTAGGGCGCCGCGATGAGCGCAGAGAGCACCAGCGCGCGCAGCGTAGGCGCGATGGAGACCTGGGTGCGTTGCCCCGCGAGCTCGCCCTCCTCCTGCAGCGCGCGTCGCAACCTGCGCCGGGCCCCGAAGAGCACCAGCAGGGCCACCAGCGACGCGATGGGACGGGTAGAAAGGCGCCCGCCATCCCGGACGGAATCCTTGATCGCTCGCCAGGGCCCCAAGGCCAAAGCGTCCCGCGCTTCGCGCTCGATGTCCGATGCCCGAATGCGCCAAGCGGGTGCCGAACTGCGAATCCACAGCACCCGTTCGATCACGAACGCGTCGTACTCCTTGAGCATCCGGGCAAGCTCCGCACGCTTGACCGAAAGGGCGCCGAGGACCTCGATCTCCGCCCCCAGCGCCTTCGCCGAATCCTGGAGTGCCTCGATGTACTCGCTCCTCGTCTTCTTTGCGAGGGTGCGCGCATCCTCCTCCGCCTGGCCCTCCGCGGTGGCCGCCTCGACCGCATCCTCGATCCAGCCACGACCGGCCCGAAGGGCCTCAAGCTTCTGGCCGACTTGGGAGAGTTTGACCTGCGCCTCCGCGAGGTCGCCTTCGACATCGGGCGCGGCCAGCTCGAGGGCGCGTTCCTTGGCGATATCGCGCAGTTCACCCCGGAGGCGCAGACCGTTCGCCCTGGCGAGCGCGGGCTCCTTCACTCGATCCTTCGTTTCCTGGAACCGCGCCGTGAAGTCCTTGATCTTGTCTTCGATCTTCTGCCGGCGATTCGAGAGCTTCTGCTGGCGCTGGGCGACATCCAGGTTGCCGCTCCGAATCGCCACGGTCGCCTCGGCAATCTTCTCGAACGCCGTCGTCTCCATCGACGCTTCGTTGAGCGCCTTGTTCGCCTCGCTCTCCAGCAACAGGGCTTCTGCGGCGCGCTTTGCGTTGAGCGCTTCCTCAAGGGCCTCGCGCCGGGCGCTCGCCTCGTCGGCCTCAATGCGTGCCCACGCCGTCTCCGCCCGCAGGAGGTCCAACCGTGCGTCGAAGGTCGATTCCCGGTCCGTCAGGGTGCGGAGCTCCTCTTCGAGCTGCACGCGCCTGGCGAGGGCCGCCAACGAACGGGCGTCCGCGAGGGCCCCCCCCTCTCCATCGGAGGTCGCGTCCCGCGGCGCCGCCAAGGCCAGCTCCACCTCAGAACGCCTCTCGGCGATGCCCAGCCGCCGATCGCTACTCTCGCGCAGCTCGACCTGAAGCCCGTCTGATTCACGTCGCAGCTCCTCGGCCACGAGGGCCGCCTCGCTCACAAGACGATCGATGTCCTCGACGGTCTTGCCCTTGAGCTCCGCCGCGAGATCCGGTGGACCTCCGCGCGGCTCCGCGACCGCCGCTTCGAGGAGGGGCACCTTGTCCTTGGCGCCGGCAGCCTTGATCGCGAGTTCGCGGCGCTGCTCACGCAGCTCTTCGATCCCGCGGATCGCGTTCAGGGCGACTTCGTAGGCCAGAACCAGCTCGTCGCGGTTCGGGGCATCGGGCGGTAGCGCCTTCCATTCCGCGAGCTTCGCCTCGACGTCCACCTTCGGGGGAAGCTCTTGGCGCTTCGACGCAGAGGGCACGGGCGTGCTTTCCTCGGCCCCCTGGCCTTCCGTGACGGGCTCGCCCTGCGGCGAAGCTGCGGTTGCGGCAAGCGCGGCGTGAACGAGGGCAAAGGCGACGATCAGGAGTCCAGGGATGCGGCGCATCCATGGACCTTACCGCCGGTCGATCCGGGGAGCCTATTGATCCTCGTCAGAGTCGTCGTCGGCGCCCGGTCGATTGGCACTGTCTTCGTAGCCGATGCCCCCGAGGACCCCGCGGCCCTGCTCCCCGACACCGAGGACCAGCGGCGGCAGGGACTCGCGCGCCTCTTCCACAAGCTCTTGCAGGGACCGAACCGAACTGCGGGCGTCGCTCTCCATGATGCGAATGAGGTCCTTCTGCTGCTCTGGGTCCGCAAGCACGTCGTAGTAGCGCATGTCGGCAGCGGGAACCTGATCCGAGTCGACCTCCCTGCCGCGCCAATGAACCACCTCGCCGGCCTGACGCAGGCCGTACAGGTTTTGGTAACGCGCAGTCCCCCACACCCCCTTCGTCGTTTCGAAGAGCGCTTTGTCAGGGGTTGGATCCTTCACGAGGTCGACGGAGAGCCCAAAGGGCTCGAGGCCGGCCCCCGCGATGCGGGCCAGGGTCGTCGGGACGTAGCGGTTGCTGACCGCCCCGCGGCGAATGCCCCGGGAGATATCCGGGCCCGCCAAGATGAGCGGCGAGCGAACCAGCTCCTCCCAGACGTCGTGGCCGTGGCCGTGGGTGCCATGGTCAAAGAGCTCCTCCCCGTGATCGGTGGTGAAGCAGATCACCGTGGATTCGGTAAGCCCCAGCCGATCGATCTTCTTGATGATCTCGCCCACCCAGTAGTCGCCCGTGGCGACGCTCGCGTCGTAGAGGTCGTTCACATAGGCGCGCGTCTCCGGATTCGGCGGCTCGGTATAGCTCACGCGGTCGAGGCCATCCTCTGGCCAATCGGCGGGCTTGGGCACCATGCCAAGCCGCTCGATCTGGGCAGGACTCGGGCGGTGCGGCGTGTGGGGGTCGACGAGGTGCAGGTACATGAAGAATCGCAGGGGCGCGTGCTTCTCCAGCCAATCGAGGGCATTGGGCACCACCTCATCGGACATTCGGAAGACCGGGACCTCGACGTTGAAGGACTCAAAGCCCTGGTCGAAGTATCGCGCGGGCTCGACGATCGGATTGCCCACGAACGCAGCCGTCGTGTAGCCCCGGGCCTGGAGGGCCTCCGCCAGGGTGTCGATGCGCTGGTTGAGGGTGCACGCGGCGGAGCTCCGCACGCCGTGGGCGTCGGGGGGTAGACCCGTCAGGAGCGAGGCCGTGCTGGGCCAGGTCCAGCTGGACGTGGCGTAGGCATCGGTGAAGCGCAGGCCGCGGGCGGCCAGGCGATCGATGTTGGGTGTGGTGTCGCGCCCGTATCCGTAGCAACCGACGCGATCGGCGCGCAGGGTGTCCATCACGATGTAGACGATGTTGGGCGCCGACCTTTTCGCCACCGTGCGCGGGATACGACCGTTGCGCACGATGAAGGCCCCGCCGAACCCGAGCTTCAGGTGCTTGCCGTCGTAGTCCTTGCCGGCGCTATCCCCCACGAGCTCCGTTTCGAAACGCACGGTTTGGCCCGCCCGCAAGGGAAGGCCAGCCTGCCCGTCTTCTTCCACGTGACGCCATTGCAGTCCCGTGGTGTCGAAGGTGCGGTCGGTGGGGTCCACCGGGCGATGGGCGTAGCGCGTGCTCCAGGCGAGCTCGTCGTCCACGAAGATGCGGTACTCGACGTCGACGCCGCCGGGGATGTGCTGGAAGAGCGTCCCGTCAGCCCCTACCGCGACTTCGAGGCGTGTCCCGTCCGCGTGGCCTGGCACGATGAAGTCCTGGGACGCGGGCGGCGGCATGATCAGGCACGGCTTGTCGCCCGTGTCCGTTCGCTGGTCGATGCTGGGGGTAATGACGCCGGGCTGGATCGGTGCGTCCGGCCGCTCCGAGATCGTCTGGAGGAGGTCCGTCGCAGCGACCAAGTCGATCAGAACGCTGCGCACCGGCATGCCGGGCTGGGTGCGCTTGACGTACTCGGCGCCGGCGAAAGGCAGACCCAACCCCACCAGAGCGGCGACGACGAGCGGAACCGGACCGGCAAGAGGCATGCGGGCGAGAACAAAGGCCACGGCCGCGATCCCCACCGCTGCACCGAGACTCGCGGGGCTGAACCCGGGTAGGGCCTCGGGATATCCGGTCATGAACGCCGTGAAGGCCACCAGAGAGACGACCACGCCGAAGGCGATGGACGGTAAGTGCCGCCCCGCGAGGGCGTAGGTGAGCACCAGGGCGCTCACGACCCCCGCGATGAGCGCTTCTCCGAGGAGTTCGGGCCACCGGGTCGCCTGGGCGAGCAAACGAAACTCCACACCCGCCAGGTCCTGGCCAGCCGCTACGGCGGCCGAGCGCTCGAGGGCGGCTCGGGACACGGCGAGAAGCCCGCCGGCGATGAGGCCCGTTGGGAAGACCCCAAGCACGGGGTGAATGTCAGAGGGCGGCGTTTCGTTGGCCATCAAAGTCGGGTTCGTTCCAGAGCGACCGGGGAAGGAGCGGGCGCCCCCTCTATATACCTGAAAGTATAATACTCACAGGCATCCTAATACGGAATCTAAAGCGGCGAGCTGTTGGCCGGGCCGCCCCAGGTTCGATTATGACCTCGGAACGAACGCGCGGGGCCCGGGAATCGCTCCGCCATGGTGCGATTCCCGGGCCCCGCGCCCAGATCCGATAGCGCCCCCCTGGACTAATCTACTCGGACGTATTTTCCGGACGAGTCCGCTGCCAACCCCCTCAGAAGGGGATGGTCCTGCCCCACGGCGATGCAGTGGATCGTGATCCCCCGCACCGAGTTCCAGCGGGCGATCTCGTCGCGAAGTTCATTCGGATCCACGATGGGACCCGCGCTGGGAGCCCCGTCGGAGAGGAGATAGATCGTGTCCACACGAACATCCTCGAAGGCCAGCTCGAGGGCGTCGTGGATGTTGGTGCCGCCGCTCGCGCGCAGGGCCGCTGCGAATTCCTTCGAGTCATCCCGCGTATCGGCGCCGAGCTCAATCAACCGCTCCTCCATGGGCCGGGCGGCCGTATCGAATGGGATGACGTTGAAGAGAACGCCGTCGCGCAGACGGTCGAGGGTCTTGCCGAGCTGCTTCTTGGCCACTTCGATGCGGGTCGGCCCGGTGTAGGCCTTCGCCGACATGGAACCCGACGTATCGATGATCAACGCGAACCGGTTCGACACGATGTCGATGCCGTAGAACGCCGCGGACGAGCCCCCGG
>CAJXRJ010000274.1 GCA_913058555.1 uncultured bacterium | reverse complement strand
CTTCGCGGGGCTCCCCATGAACTCGAGGGGCTACCGCCCCTCGGCCTCCCCGTAGGGGGGAGCGCATGAGGCCGCACGACCACAACAGTTCACAGATTCGCAGCGTTGCGAATCGTTCGTAGCCCGAGTGTCCGAAAACGCCGGGAAGGTCACCTCTTCGAGGAGCTTGGCCCGGAGCGAACCTCGTTGATCGACGTGATCGCGATGGACATGCACGCACCCTTCATCTATTCGGCCGCGGACTACCTCGACGAGGTAACGGGCAAGATCTGCATCGATCGGTTCCATGTGGCACAGATGCTCGCAAGGGTCGTTGACCAGGTCAGGAGAGCAGAGTCGAAGCGACTCGCGGCAAAGGGCGACAGTAGCCCGAGGGGCACCCGCTAGCTTCGGAGGTTCGGGGAACGACGAGCAGCCGGCACCCCCTATGGGGTGCCGGCTGAAGCGGGGCGACTACGCGAGAGGGACCCTTCGCCTAAGCGAAGTGGAGGGTGTGCTGTGCTGGGGGTCTCGCGGGGGTGCCGACGCATGAGGAGCAGTTTTTCGTCATTGGCTGTGAATCTCAGTCAGCATCTCCGCTCGTGCAGAGGACGACCTGGAGTGTCCGGGCACCGTCATTTCTCCGTGCGTACCCTGCCTTGATCTCAGCCAAATGACTACTTCGCCCCGTCCCCAGCTCGCTTGCCCCATTCCTGCTGTTCTAGTGACCTGCCTCGGGGTGCTTGCCTCGCCTGTTGTTGCCCAGGGATTCGGGCCGGACGAGCTCCTCCTGGATTTCCCGGGCCAATTCAGCTTGGCAGATGTTCTTTCAGTCGACTTGGACATGGATGGGGACCTGGATGTCCTGACGGCCCACGTAGCCTGGGTCCAGAACCTGGGAGGGGGCGTCTTCGATGCGCCAGAGGTCCTCCTCGCTCCCCCTGAATCACTGATCTGGGTCCGGGCCGCAGACATGGACGGCGACGGAGACCTGGACCCGGTCACGGGCTGGTCCTCCTTCGCAGGAGGCACCAGGGGAGTGTGGATCGATAACTTGGGCGGCGGGGCCTTCGGGGCGCCGCAGTCCATCTGGGACACTCCATCTAACCTAGACACCTATGACGTCGCACTCGGAGACGTCGATCAAGACGGCGACGTCGATGTGGTGGCGATCCGGGGCCTGGACATCGCGTGGTACGAGAACCTCGGCGGAGGAGCCTTCGGCCCCGTTGAAACAATCGCGCCAGTGAACGGCGTCGTGGGTAAGGTCCAGCTCGCAGACCTGGATGGGGATGGGCGTCCAGACGTGATCGCCGCGAGGCCAAACGCCGGGGATGACCCTCTTTCTTGGTATCCGAATCTAGGCAACGGCGTATTCGGCCCAGAGCAGCTCATCTGGGCCGAGCTTTTTTCGGGGCTCCGCTCTCCACGCGTTCTCGATATGGATGGCGATCAGGACCTGGACGTGCTTGTGGGCTATCAAGGGCGTGAGACGATTGACTGGTTCGAGAACCTGGGTGGAGGTAGCTTTGGTCCGCCCCGGACCGTCGCGAGCTCAATCATCATGAGTTCCGTGGACCACGGGGACGTGGATGGCGACGGTGATCCCGATGTCGTCGCGGGCAAGCCTAGCTTCGGCGGCGGGGGAGTCGTCTGGTTCGAAAATGTAGGGGGAGGGTCGTTCGGTCCGGAGCAGTCCATCTCTGCCGCGGGCGTTAATGTGTGGTCCGTCGAAGCAGGCGATCTGGATGGTGACGGCGCCGCGGATGTGACCTGGAATACAATCACAAGCGTCGTCACTTGGAATCGAAGCCTCCTCGGCAGTGCGGCGCTGTACTGCTCGGCGCCCCCCAACTCAACCGGAGCGGCCTCCGACATCTCCATCCAAGGCTCAACGTCGATCGGCAGCGACGATCTGCTGCTTCGAGCCTCGGGCCTCCCGCAGGGTGCAGGCCTGTTCTTCTATGGACAAGGTCAGACCCTGCTGCCCTTCGGCAACGGCCTACGCTGCATCGGTACCTCGATCCGTCGCCTGCCGGTCGTCACGTCGATGGGTGGCGTCGCATCGCACGCCCTCGACGCCACCAACCTCGCCCAGCCGATTCTCGCGGGGGAGACGTGGAGCTTTCAATACTGGTACCGGGACGCTGGCGTCGGTGCCGGCTTCAATGCGTCGAATGCGATCGAGATCACTTTTCTCCCCTAGCGAACGCGCTGGGTGGGCTCGACGAGCTGTCGAAATGGCCCTCTCCGGCATACGGTTAACCCATGAGCCAGGACAGCCGTCCCGCCCCCTCCAGCGACCAACGCCTCAGGCGCGCGCTCGAGCTGCTAGCCTCCCAGGACGCCGCCAAGGAAGCGGACGCCAGCGGAGAGCTGCATGGCCTCCTCGAATGGCTCTTGAGCCCCAAGGAGTCGGTCGACGGAGCCTCTTTGTCGGACGAAGAATCGCTCCTGGCAGCTCGCCTGAAAGAACTCTCGCAGAGGAACACCGAAGTCCGCTTCGAGCAGCGCGGTGAAGTTGCCCGCGGCGGAATGGGCGCGATCTATGAAGTCTTCGACCGTGACCTACGCCGGACCGTGGCCATGAAGGTGGCACTCGGTCCAGTAGCATCAGACTCGGCCTCGTCTTCCGCGACGCCCCTGCCTGCCCTCAGTCGCTTCATCGAAGAGGCGCAGGTCACAGGGCAGCTCGATCACCCGGGTGTCGTACCCGTCCATGAGCTGGGCCTCGGAACCGATGGACGTGTCTACTTCACGATGAAGATGGTGGACGGTCGCACGCTGGCCGAGACTCTCGCTGAGATCCCTCAAGGCGAAGGCACTCCAATCACGGCCCAGTTGATCGCGATGCTCGTTCGCGTTTGCGAGACCATGAGCTTCGCCCACGATCACGGCGTTGTTCATCGCGACCTGAAGCCAGCGAACGTCATGATCGGCCGCTATGGCGAGGTCTACGTCATGGATTGGGGGCTGGCGCGAGCCGAATGGCTTAGCCACGTCCACGACGTCCGCCTGCGAGAGTCCGGAGGGGTTCCCTCCCAGCGCATGGACACCGATCGGAAGGACCTGCGAAGCCGCACCGCTAGCTCGCCCCTGGTGACCATGGACGGCGCCGTCGTTGGAACGCCCTACTACATGCCGCCCGAGCAGGCCCGAGGTGAGGTCGACAAGGTGGGCCCCGCATCCGACATCTACTCCCTCGGTGCCATCCTGTATCAGATGCTCTGCGGTGAAGCTCCCTATCGCCAGAAGAGCAAGTCCCCCAACCCGCATTCCGTCCTGAAGAAGGTGAGGCGACAGCCACCGCTCGAGGTGGAGCGACTCGCGCCCCACGCACCGGCGGAGCTAGTGTCCATCTGCGAGCGGGCCATGGCCCGGGAGCCGGACGACCGCTACCCGAACATGGGTGCGCTGGCGGCAGACCTAGGAGCCTGGCTAGATGGCCGAGTCGTGGATGCCCACGGCGGTGGACTCGCGGTCCAGCTCCGAAAGTGGGTTCTCCGCAACCGCCATCTGGCGGCGGCGCTCGCCCTCGCCGCTGTGGCTCTCCTTTCAGGGAGCTGGATCGCACTCGCTCAGCGTGGCCTCGCCCTGGAGCGAGCCGCCGAGCTAGAACTAGCGCTGTCCTCAGAATCCGCTGCGCTCCGCATCGCAGAAGGCCAACGACTGGCCTCTGACGCCCTGGCCGTGGGGAAAGATGATCCAACCCTCGCGCTCCTCTTGGCACTCGAAGCGAGCAAGCGCGCATCAGGCATTGGCATCAACCGCGCCCTCTATTCCGCGCTGGAGAATCAGCGAGAGCTACACGTCTTCACTGGCCACGATGCGAGAGTTCTCGATGTCAAGGTGTCCCAAGGCGGACGCTTTTCGCACAGCGTCGATTCGACCCAGCTGCAGATCGTCTGGGACCTGGAGTCCAGAGAGGTTTGCTGGACAGCGGACGCACACCAAGAGAGAGTCGTTGGCATCGGCTTCACGGCGAGCGGTCAGTACGCATTCAGCGCAAGCCAAGAGGGCGCCCTCTACCTGAGGGAAGTGGCCACGGGTCGCGTCGCAGCCCTGCATGACCTTGCTAGACCGATACGCCGGGTACAAGCGGTCATGGGCGCCGATGACGTTTTGGTGCACTGCGAAGACGGCAGCCTGTGGCGGGCATCTGCAGAAGGAAACAGCGAGCTTGAGCAGCTCGAACCCCCAGAGAACGGGATCCTGGCCTTCGACTGCTATGGGGATCGACTTGCCCTGATGGGACCCAACCACGTCCTGAGGGTGCGCGCCCTGTCCCAGCCCGACGACCTCTTTCGATTCGATCTCACGCCCTGGACTTCGGGAGCGGTCGCCGCCGCCCCTATGAATGACAAGAAGCCACCTAGCGTGATGCTTGGCTCTGACGGCTCGCATGTGCTTGCTTGCTGGGCCGGCTCTCACCTCGGAATCTGGAACACGACTGCGGTCGAAGGATTCCGTCTACTAGCCGACTCGACGGACCGTGGATACATCACTCCATCCCGGGATCGCAGCAGCTTCTACCACAACACGCGCGGGGAGACCGGCACGTGCTGGAGCTTCCCAGAGGGTAAGCCGCTGTGCAAGCTGCCCTTGATCGAGTCCTACGACATCCGCGCGGGTGACCCGCTGGTCCTCGGTCGCCCGGGAAGCGAGACGACCCTCTCGCTGTATGATGGACAAACCGGTGCTAGCGTCGAACAATTCGTGGGGCACCAGCGGCCCTTAGAGACGGCCGTCTTTGTCGACCCTCAGACGATCCTCAGTGCCTCGCGAGATCGGACCCTGCGGCTATGGTCGGTCCCTCCGGCAAGGGGTGCCACGGTGTTTGACTTGACCGGTGCCGGCCGCTTTTTACTTCAATCTGTGAACGCGTTGGGTGAGCCACTCGGGCTCAGAGAGAACCGCAAGGGAAGCGCCGTTCTCGCAGTCGCCCATGACGGCGGAGCGTCCATTCCGATCACGCAGGGAAGGCGTATCCGCAGCAGCGGTTGGAGTCCATCAGGACGCCTCGCTTGGATTCACCTTTCGAGTCGTGAAACCAGCCCACCGCTTCTGATCGTCTGGGACTCCGCCGAGGAGAAGACCGTGTTCGAGTGGCAGATCCCCCCGGACTCCGAGTACGTCGTCCGCACCGCGTCGACGATCAGTCAGGATGACGGCACCCTTGCAGTTCTCCTGCGGCATCGAGAAACGACTCCTCGTCATGATCGACCCGGACGAGTCAAGCTCTTCCGCCTGGGGGACGGGACCGAGACCGCGGATTGGGTGGTCCCCTCCGATCCCTACCAGGCCAGCTTCGATCCCTCAGGCGACAAGGTCGCCATCGTTCATCGGCACCCGGGTTTTGCAAGCGTACGCAGTCGTGCCACCGGTGCTGAACTGGGCCGAACAGCGGGGCACTCAGCCATGATTCTCTCTGGGTCCTTCAACCCGGACGGCTCCCGATTCGCAACCCACGCCATTGACTCGACGATCCGGCTGTTCGACACAGCGGACTTGGCTCTGCAGGGTGTGATCCAAGAGGTGCCGACCAAACTGCGCGGGATGGTTTGGAGCCCAGACTCCACCATGCTGGTGGCCTTCGGCATTGGAGAGATCGGAGTCTACACCGTGCCAACACAGACGACGGTGACTCGCTGGCCCCTACGAGACGGCGAAGAGGTCGTGCACGTTCAGTTTGATGAAGCGGGCGGCGAGGTATCCATCCGACTGCGAGACGGGTCCATTCGCCGCTATCCGATGGACCCCGCTGCCCGTTGCGGCGAACTTGCTCCGCGTCCATTGACCGTGGGGGAGATGCTAGATCACGGCATCGGGACGGCCGAGGGGCACCGCATGCAGGCCTCGAGGGTTCGGCTCTGGCGAGGAGACACCGACTCACTCTGTGCCGAGGCTCTGGAGCACATCCGGCGCCACGAGCTGGAGGAAGCCAAAGCGCTGCTGGATCGGGTTATGAAGCGCCGGCCTTCAGCCATTGAGCGCGAGTCCTACGTCGAGGCGCGGGATGCCCTGCGGAGCCTCTTAGGAGAGACTCAGTCCTCGCTTGAGTAGCCATTGAGGGAATCCACCGGCAGATCGCCTCTAAGCAAGAGACGAACCTTCTGAGCCAGTTTCGGAAGTGCTCTTTGGTAGCGCATGTGCGCCGCCTGGGGCTTCAGTCCAAGGCGCTCCGCTACCTCGCTCAACGGACGCTCTTCGAGTTGATGCAGGTGAATGATCCGTCGGTCCTCCTCACCCAAATGCCCCACCGCGAGGCGAACCAGCTGCCTGAGCTCTCCCTCCTCCAGTTCAGCCTCAGGCCTGGCCGTGGAAGCGGTGAGATCGATCGAACTGGCCATCTGCCGGTTGCGGTCAGCGTCACGCTTCACGCTGTGGCGCCATCGGATGCGGTCGCGGATATTGTTCTCAATCATCCGCACCAGAATTGCGCGTAGCTGATTGCGGTTCGAGACCACGAATCGCGGGCCGTACTCCAGAACGTCTAGTGCGACTTCCTGCACGAGGTCGCTGCTCTGAAGGTCATCCCGAAGCTGACTGCCGATGCGATCCCGCACGACTCGATAGACGAACTCCAGGTTGCGTTCGAGGATCTGCCCAAGGGCGACCCGGTTTCCATCGTCCTGCCAGGCACGCAACAGAACGTGGGTGTCGTCCGGCGAAGGAGGCATTGATTCGCTATTCGACTCCATCGAGAGCAAGACGATCCAACGACCGTCATCGCCAGGGATTCTAGCCCAGGTGAGCGTGCTGCGGTGCGCTCGGCTTCCCTCACGGACCCAAACGAAGTTTCTTGGCAATCCCTGTGAATCAGAAAGGCGGCCTCCGCTTCTCAACATGAGGCCCGCTTCCTCCAACAGCAAGTCCGACAATGAACACAACGTTCAAGCCTGGCCAGCATCCCGAGCGGTCATTCCTATCTCACCCTTCAGTCTCTCCCTGGCCCTGGACTCCTATGGCCTCGCCCAGGGATCCGGTGGAGTACAATTGATCGAACCCGCTCTCCCGCTGGGCTTGTTGGAACCCATGCCTGTCGACCTCGACCATGACGGCGACCTGGACGTGCTGAGGGCGGAAATGGAGTGGTTCGAGAACCTGGGCGGAGGTCGATTCGGACCCGCTCAGACCATTTGGACGCCTGTCCCTGCCGAAAACCCCGTCTGCGGGGGATAGATGGGATGAGAAGGCCAGGTTCTCGGTCGGGGTACGCTGAGGTCGCCTGATCGAAAGACGGGCTCGAAGCCCAGGAGAGGCTGGCCATGACTGAACCTAGCACGACCACCGCGAATCTGACGATTGGCATCGACCTGGGCGACGGCACGAGCCACGTCTGTGTACTTGACACAGGTGGGGAAGTGATCGAGTCCGGCACGGTTGCCACGAAACCAACGGCGACGCGACGGCGGCGGTCTCCGCAGTGGGGGCAACGGAGGATGTCGACAGCGAATGTGCGCTCAAGGAGGTCGGCCCAGGTGCGGCGGTTTGAGGCTTGGGCGCAGTCGGTAGTGGTGTCGGCTTGCGGCGCCGGCGGGACGATGCGGTCGCGCAGCGTGGAGGATGGCCGTGATGCACCGTCGTGGTTCTGGGATTACGGGTGGCGCTAGTGGGTTTCCGGGCGCGCGAACCTGTGCCGCCTTGGTCACGCTGCCCAGGCTATTCTGACCTGGCAATCCCGAGGCTTCGTTGAACGCGATGGACAAGTCCTGGCTTCGTAAGACCGAGACTGTCACGTTTCCTATTGTTGTGCGAACATGCTGAACATGCTGCTTCCCACGACTCTCCTTGCGTTCATCGCGCTTGGCGCAGACGACGGCCAAGGCCCGGTCGTCCCGGATGCGCACGTCGATCAACTCGACGCTGGGCGCTATGTGTTCGGCACGAATTTTGACTATGAGAGTCATCTCGGCGAAGTTGTGCTCGTCGTATTCGGTGGCTCATGACCGGGGTGCCGGGCGTTTCTGCCGCACATGGTCGGTCTGGCCACGGAACTCGAGGGACGTCCCTTTCATGTCATCCTCAGTCACAATCAACGCGGCGGCCCTGATGTCGTGCTCGCAGAAGCGTTTCAGAATGGACTCGGGCTATTCCCTGGCAACGTCTCGGTGACTAGGTTCGCGCAGCACCCCGGCATCGAGGGCACCGGGTACGTTCCTTACTACGCGCTCTTCGGTCCGGATGGAGCGCTGGTCGACCATCACCAGGGCGGTCCATATCACGGCGGGAACGGAACTCAGGTGGTCGACACGATTCGCGAGCGACTCGATGGGATGCCGGCCCTGTACCTGGGCGAAGGATCATTTCATGAATACGCCGATCTCGCACGTGCCGTCGAGAGCGGTGAGAAGCGGGCAAGCGCCTTGGCGGCGGTCGAAGCAGCGCTCAAGGCAACGCCCGAACACGCCGAGCTCATGCGTATGGACACTTGGATCTCACGCGAGCTCAAGCGTGAGGCCGTCAACGCGGCCGTGGACGCGACGAGGGATCCCAAGCTTGCGGTTAAGAAGCTGAGGGCAATGCGGAGGGAACTCGGCGGTACACGCTGGGTGAATGGCCCCGACAAGCTGCTATCCTTGCTCGTCGGCAGAGCACCGCGCGTTCCGGCGGTCGCCGGTGCGAGCGATGAACAGATCCATGGCGCAGGTATGTTCCGAAAGATCGAAAGGCGATGGTCGGCGCTGAGGCCCTTGCCGGGGAATGGTGGAGCGGTACGCAACCCGCGCTGCCCCGAGTTTCTCGAGCAAAACGCGCTTGAGATCCAGGCGATCCGCAGGGCACTGAAAGAACTACGCACGAAGTACCCGGATTCGGTGGCGGCCGCGGACTCGTTTACCTGGCTCAACCTCTTGGACAAGGGCTTGGACGGAGCAAGAGAGAATGGGCAGCCCAAGTGAACGATGAGGGCTGTCGGCCGGCGTCACCTGAGTCACCGTGCCGGCAAATGAGGGCGTTGCTGCACGAATCCCAGCCTCTAGGGCGACCCCAGGCCGCCTTCTGAACGTTGTAGGCGCCCGTCGAGCATCCTGAGCGCATGAAGTCACTCGTGCACCCCAAGTACAAGACCCGGAACCGCGTCACCAATTG
>CAJXRJ010000273.1 GCA_913058555.1 uncultured bacterium | reverse complement strand
CGAGATCATGCCTAGTCTCGTGGGCTCGGAGATGTGTATAAGAGACAGCTCTCCTTACCGCTTCATGCGGTGATTGCACGCCGGGGGGCACAGACAGCGCCACCTCATCTTCGGTCGCCGTCGGCGGCACCGGGGTCTCGGCGGTCCATGTGGCCGGCAGCCCCGAGGCCGCGTTCACCTCGGCGATGAAGGGTCTCAAGGCACGCAAGGTGAGTCAGTTCATCTCCGCCGTCGCGCCGTCCTCGGCCCTGGACGAGATGAAGTCGGGCTGGGAGGAAAAGCGCAAGGAGAAGTTCACCGAGCAGGAAGACCAGGAGTTCCGCCAGTTCATGGGGATGGTCACCGCCGACGGCGCCGAGGAGATGCTCTTTATGATGGCGAAGCCGCAGCTGGCCGAGGCCCAGCAGCAGCTCGCCATGATGTCCGCCATGGTGCCGATGATGGCTGCCGGCGCGATGGAAGAATCCGGCGCCCCCATGGACGCCATGTCACTGATGGAGCCCATGACGGCGAAGCTCGCCAAGCTCGATATCGCCAGCGAAGAAAAGTGCAAGGAGGCCATCAGCATCCTCTGCACGGCGGCGCGCTCCATGAAGCTGGAGTCTCTCAGCGATATCCAAAAGCTCGACTTTGACGGCCTGATGGGCAAGTCCGACCTCGCCTTCGGCATGGTCATGGACGTTCTCGACGTCTACGGAATCAGCTTTGATGAAGCGCTCGACTCCATGGAAGTGAAGACGATTTCGATGGAAAGCGGCACGGCCCAGATGGAGGTCTCGGTGACGCTCTTCGGCACGAAGTCGTCCCCCATTCCTTTCGAGATGGTCAAGGACGCGGATGGCCGCTGGACGATGCCAGAGAAAAAGCCCGAGGCGGACTCCGCGAACCTCGATTCGGTCGAGCCTGAGTTCGCCCGATAAGGCCGCCCGAAGGCCCCTCCTACTTGAAGAACCCGCGGCGCTGGTAGTCGAAGAACACTTCGACAAAGGCGCTGATCTGGTCCTCGTACTGGGCTCCGAAGGAAAGCCGGAGAACGTGGGCGACGATCTCGTCGCTCGCCTTCTCGTTGCGCCCGTCCTTGCGACCTGGCGCCGTGGTGACCTCGCCGTACGCCCCGCCGCCCGCCTTGGCAATGGCCGAGAACGTCATCTTGGTTCGCGCGGGCACGGACCGCATGCCGACACCGATGGCCGCGGTCACGAAGGGCCGCGTGGCCTTTGCCGTACTCCCGCCCCGGCGAACCGTGGCCCGGACGCGGCGGCTCTCCTTGCCGTAAGGCCGCTCGTAGGCGTCGCGCGCGAGCTCGACGCACTTGGCCAACGCTGCGTCATGGGGCGGGGCATCCCCCACCAAGACCACCAGCTTGTTGGCGTCCCGCCGCCACTTCATCTTGCGCGGGTCCAATGCGATCTCGAGGCCGCACTCGACGCGTTCCGGCATGTCTCCGCCGCCCTCCGCCCGGAGCCTCTCCAGCTTCTCTCGCACGCGCTTCGGCCGGGCATCGAGGGGCACGAGCACCTGGGCGCCCGCCTTGATGTCGTCGAGGTCCTTGTAGTGCACAAGGCCGATGCGGAAGTCCGGCGCAATCCCGCTCAGGATGGCCACAAGGTCATCGATGGCCTGGGATGCGGCATCGATGGTCTGCTGCATCGACCCGGTGGAATCGATGCAAATCGCGACCTCCAGGCCCGCTTCGTAGAGATCGAGGGCACGGTCGAACGCAGCCCCCGCGACGCTGCGTCCATCCAGTTCGACTTCGAAAGCCGGCCACGGATCGGGCTTGAACACTTTGTCGATGGCGAACCAGTGACGCTCCCATTCCCGGGCCGTCGTCGCCTCTACGGTCGGAAACGCCGCCCGGAGAACCAGCTTCAGCCGCGAACGAAGGAACTCATTCTTCTTGCGGTATTGCACGCGAATCAGATTCTCGAGAAGCTCCCCATTGAGCACGCGACGGAGGGCAATGGGACTCGTGCGCGCGAGCGCTTCCACGCCGTACACCTGGAGATGCACGTCCCTCGAGCTCAGGGCATCGAGAACGATCGGCGACGCCACGGGGTGCCAATCTCGCCCAAGGCTCAGGAGCACGAGCCCCCGAAGGGCCCAGTGCTCGGCGCGCTCGTACTGGCCGACGCGGATCCGGCTCTGGCGTTCGTCGAGCCGATTGGGCTTCGCTTGGACGGCCTTGGGTTTCGCCGCTTCCTTCTGGGCCGGACGCTTGCCCTGGGGCCCGCGGGTCGCACGCGGCAGCGGGGCCTCCTGGCTGAGCAGATCGGACGCTGGGGCTGCACCGGCAAAAGCAAGGCAGAGCCAAATCGCGGCGGAGCGCGCAAGGGTGTCACGGAAGGCCATGGGAGACCATAGCCGCGGGAGCCCGCTCGGCTACGGAGAGAACTGCCAGGCTACGCAGAGAATGGGGGAAGCCCTCGGGCTTCCCCCATTTGATCTCTCTACTGACGCCAGTAGTGGGACAGTCCGCTCACTCCGGGAGCCGGAATCGACTGCACGCCCGCCTCGTAAACGTCCACGTCCAGCAAGGGCGTCCCAGAGAATCCAAGGCGCAAGGTGTCGATGACTCCGGCGTCCGCGATCGCAGCAAACAAGAACTGCGTGTCCGCGGCTCGGGTCACGTTCATCGCGGGCCCGACGCGCCGGAAGCTCGCCTTGCCGTTGTGATCGGGCGGCGTTCCGGCTGTGTAGGTGCCACCGGGGGCACCATAGCCGCCGCGGTTGGAGAGCTCGTCGAACGCAATGTCCACCGGGATCCCCGACAGTTCCCCCTGGGACGCGGCCAATGAGAGTGGCACCGAGAATTGCAGATCCCGGAAGCTCGGTGTCGAGACGTTGACGGAGTTGAGCGGGACGACGCCTGTGAGCGCGCTTTCCAATCGCAGTCTTGAGATCGCTCCGTCCCCCAGGGCTCCAGGGACGTTCGTCACCGGATGCAGGGGCCCCTCGTGGGCGATGTAGACCGAGGCGTCAAGATTGAGTGGATCGAGCTGGATCGCCTTGGGATTCAGGAACTGGAAAGGGATCACCCCCACCACCGTGTCGTACCCAATCCCTAGGAACCCATCAGGCCCAGATTCGTAGAAGCCCACCTGCCCATCGCGGCCAAGGACGTATCCAAAGGACACGCCGCGCCGGAACGAGAAGTCCGTCATGCGGGGCGTCATCAGCATCTCGAAGGGCTGGCTCACGAGCGATGGCACCGTCTTGCGCACCGTCAGCGAGCCCGCGCTGATGATCGTGATCGTGTCGTCCCCTTCGTTGCAGACGAAGAGTTCCTCATGCAGCGGGTCGAAGACGAGGCCGCGCGGGCTCGCCCCCACCGGAATGGTCGCAATCACGTCGTGGAACGTGGCCGAATTGGGGTTGATGTCGATGATCGACACCGTGCCCGCGGATGCGTTGGAGACCGCCACCACGTCGAGGTGCGGACTCACCGTGAGGTCCATGGGATCGGGAAGCGGGATGCGCTCGATCACCGTCATGCGGTTGGAGTTCAACACGACGACCTCCGACCGCCCGCGGTCGACAACGTAGGCGAAGTGCCCGAGCCCCTGGCGGATGCCATAGGGCAGACACCCAGCGAGCTGCGTCTGTCCGAAGCTCGGACCGGCGAAGACCGTCGTGGTCTGGAAGCCAGGCGTTCCCGTGGGGGGGATTCCGTTCATCGGATCGCCGAAGGGATCCCCCGGGACGAGGAGATTCGTTGTCGACGCGCTATCCACTGAGGTGGGCTCGTCGCCGAGAATGCTCGGGAAAACACATTGGCCGGGGAAGCTGAGCCTCGGCGGGTTCGGATGGGGCGTCACCGAAATGAGGTTCGGGAAGCCCGGGAGCACGGGTACGTCCCCCACCGAGAGAGTCTTGAGGCCCGACGACGCGCAGATGTAACCGCCGCCGACCTGGCAACCGAAAGGCGGCGGAGCGTTGTTCAGAGCTTGATCCAGTGCCGCGCCAAGCTGAATCTCCACCGGGTCCACCAACAGCGGCGCCGTCGCGAGCACATCTTCGAGGTTGCTATCCCGCGTGAGCGTGAACGCCCCCGCGGATCCCCCGTCAAGCGTGGTCGTCCCGGGAGTCAGCCCGAGAGTCGCGCCCTGAAACCGCACGTTCGGGTTGTACGGGAACCGGCTTTCGCCCTTGAGGGGTGCCGGGATGGACGAGACGGGGTTGCCCGTGGACTGACCGAAACCGTTGAGGTCCACGATGGACAGTCCGGATCGCGCGCCCCGGCGCACCGCGTACACGGCATCGGGCGCCACCGGAGCGTTCGTGAGGGACGGGCCGGGGCCCACCTGGAACCTCGACTCAAACGCCGGCGCGGACGGACTCGCCTGGAACGCACCGGCCTGACCGAGCGTGCCCTCCGCGATCCCGACGATCACGGTGTCCAGCCCAGGCACGACGCTCGTGCCCATGGACGACTGCCCAAAGAACGGGTGAACCGGCGTCACGAAGAAACGGGTCAAGTCGTACGCGGATTCAGGCACAACGGTCGCGAGGATCGGCGGCTCAAATCCCGTGGTCCCCTGGACAAGGGTAAGGGCGCCACCGAGTCCAGCTGCGCCGGTGGCGTCGCGCCCCCCCACGCCCAGGTCGCGGAATCGAACGGGCTCCGTGAATTGAATCGTGACCGTGGCCGCCGGATCGACGCCCATGGCCCCAGGGGCCGGAACGACGTACGGTTGGGTCCGGCCGAGAACCTCCGGCGCGATGTCGTCGACGCCCACCGTGGAGCAAGCAACCACGCGATGGCCGAGGGGGTCCCCGTTGAGCGAGGGCAGCTCCGCAGGAATCTGGAAGCGCAGCGAGACGCCCGCGGGGAACTCCTCGAGTGTTGAAAGGTCGCCGTCCGAGTCAGCCACCGCCACAATCGAGCCCGGGCGGACGAGGTCCTCGGACATGGGAATGACCGACGCTTCCCCAGGGAAGCCCGCCGCATCCGGCACAAGCGCGCGAACCAGCCCCGTCGTTGCGTCATATTCGACCCAAGGCTCAATGGCTCCGGCACCCGAGAGCGAAGCGCCCTCCACAAACAGGCGAGCCGGGACCCGCGCGTAGTCACCCGTCACGGGGTCCACGGAGAAAACCCCCAGGTCGAGCGCCGGATCTAGGCCCGACCCGGCCCCAAACTGCAGGAGCACGTCGGCACCGATTGGCCCCGCGAACAGCGCGGAGAAATAGTGGTTCCCCGGCGCGCCCCCTGGGAGCACTGGGGAGGGCTCAAAGGGGACCGATGCCAGAAGCTCGAGGTTCGCGTTGGCGGCCTCGGTGACGCTGGACGGTGTGGTGAGGGCAACGGCCGGCCCCACCTGTGTCCCGTTCCCATCGAACTCGGCCGCTTGGTGCGGAAGGAGATCCGCGAAGCCATTGCCCGCCGACACGAAGGTCATCGCGGGAATCAAACCCGGGGAGATCACGGCACCGGAGTCGTCCGAGGACGAGCACCCCGAAACGGCGAGGACTGTGGCGGCGAGGACTGGGGCGGCGAGGACTGGGGCGGCGAAGAATGTGGCGTGGCAGAGGGGCGAGGTGCCGCGCAGCGGCCTGTTTTTGTTAGCCAAGGTGACGAGGATGCGAGCCAGTGGGGCTGAGTTCAACGATCGAGAAAGTGTGCGCTTCCGAGCGCGCGGGGCGAGCGAATCAGCAACTTGCGTTCCCAAGGGCTTCCACCGCAGCATGCGCTCCCTGGGCCCGATTGGCCCCCCAGTCCGCCCAAGCGATGGGCGCTTTCGCACCGAAACCGCCCCGTGTGTCTCGGCGGAGAACATTCCGGGCGCACACCGGGACGGATCCTGACGGCGAAACAGGAGCGTTCTTTACAAAGGCGAGATTCGCCTATCATGCAGCACAGGTGGGACAGCTCGCCGCTCCAGATAGCTCCACCTCCCGGGAGCGCCCACGTTTCCCTCCCCCAATATTGAATCGTTATGGTGTCTCGCTTGGCGCTCTCCATGGGCGTCCTATCGCTCGCGCTCACGGTCAGCTGCGGCCAGTCCAGTTCCGACGGGCAAACGCCGCGGGGCTCGGAACCCAATTGGTGGACGGAGGCTGGCCCGGGAACGGACCTGCCCAGTAGCCCCAAGGACGCGGCCCGGTTCCTTACCCAGGCGAGCTTCGCTCCCACGGAGAATGAGATGACCGGCCTCTCCTTCGCGGGCTTTGACGCTTGGTTCGACCACCAACGCGGCGTCCCATCCTCCCTGGAGCGCCCACGGCTGGAAGCACTCGCGGCCCAGGGCATGGACGTCTACCAGCTCCAACGCGTCGAGCTTTGGTGGGACCACGCGGTGAACGGCGAGGACCAACTCCGACAGCGCGTCGCGTTTGCGCTTTCCGAGCTGCTCGTGGTCTCCGACCAGATGGGCAAGCTGCGCAACGCGGCCTTCGGCCTAGCCGAGTTCTATGACATCCTGACGCGCCACAGTCTTGGCAACTTCCGCGACCTCATCGAAGAGGTCACGAAGAGCCCCGTCATGGGCATGTACCTGAGCCACCTTCGCAACCGGAGGGGCGACCCAGCGAACTTCACGAGCCCCGACGAGAACTACGCCCGTGAGCTGATGCAGCTCTTCACCATCGGGCTCGTGGAACTCGGTGTCGACGGCACGCCGCTGCTCGATATGAACGGCGCAGAGATCCCCTCTTACGAACAGCGCGACGTTGAGGAACTCGCGCGCGTGCTCACCGGCTGGACCTTCGCGAACTCCTCGACCTTCTTCAACGGGGACGAGGATTTCGTCACGCCGATGGAGAGCTGGGACGACTACCACGACTTCGGGGCAAAGACGCTCCTGGGTGGACATCTGATCCCTGCGGGCCTGACCCCGGACGAGGACCTCGATGCTGCCCTCGACATCATCTTCGCGAACCAGAACCTCGGACCGTTCCTTTCGATCCGCCTGATCCAGCGGCTCGTGACGAGCAACCCCTCCCCCGCTTACGTGGCGCGGGTCGCCTCGGTCTTCAATGACGATGGTGCCGGCGTGCGTGGGAACCTCGGCGCGGTGGTCAAAGCGATCCTCATGGATACTGAGGCCCGCACGGGGCACCTCAAGGCGCCGAATGAGTACGGCAAGCTCCGGGAGCCGCTCATTCGTCTCGCCGGCCTTTGGCGCACCTTTGATGCGAAGGCGGTCACGGGAAACTACGACTACTGGAACCCCCAGCTCCAGATGGGCCAAGCGCCCCTCCGCTCGCCGTCGGTGTTCAACTTCTTCGATCCCGAGTACACGGCCCCCGGCCCTATCCGCAACGCGGGCCTTGTGTCCCCCGAGTTCCAGATCAACACCCACCAGCTCACCACGACCGTGTGCAACGAGCTGTACGAGCGCATCTACGGGGCCTACCCGGGCTTCCCTGACGCCGATGCCAACACCGTCACTCTCCACCTCGAGGACGAGCTCGCTGCCGCCGCAGACCCGGGCGCTCTCTTGGATCACCTCGAACTTTACCTGATGCCCGGCGGCATGACGAGCGGCATGCGCTCGATGCTAGAAGCGCACCTGTCGAGCACTCCCATGGTGACGGGCGACATGCCCCCCGGCATGCGGCGCGTCCTCGACGGCATCTTCCTAATCGTCACGTCTCCCGAAGGATCGGTGCAGCGATGAGTCACTCCAAAATGGACCCCCAACTCAGAGCTCCGTCCCGACGCCAGCTCCTCAAGTGGGCCGCAGGCGGAAGTGCCGCCGCAGCCTCACTCCAAACCCTTGGAACGGCTGGTCTCCTGCGCGCGATGCGCGGCGGCGGGCCCGGTGACTACAAGGCGCTCGTGGTGATGTACCTCGCCGGCGGCAACGACAGCTTCAACATGCTGGTGCCGACGAACACGGAGGCGTATTCGGAGTACGCGGCCTCGCGCCAGAACCTTGCGGTGCCCCTGAACGATCTCGTCCCCATTGCACCGGCAACGCCGGACGGCAATGAATACGGACTCCACCCAGCCCTCCCGGGCATCCGTTCGCTATTTGACGATCGGAAGCTGGCGTTCGTGGCGAACGTGGGCTCCCTCGTTCGCCCGGTGACGCGGACGGAGTATCTCGATCGAACGGCCGTCCTACCGCCCCTGCTCTTCTCCCATAAGCACCAGCAGGCCCAGACCATGCGGGTCGATGCGGGCGACGACGACGCCCTCGGCTGGGGCGGGCGCTTTGGGGACACCTTGGCCGCGATGAACGGGGGGTCGCCCCTGAGCCCGGGCATCTCGATCGCTGGATCCACGCCGCTACTCGCGGGGAATCCCACCCAGGGCTACCACCTTCGCAGCGATGGCAGCGTGGCCCTCACGGGCTTCACGGGCACCGGCGGTCCGGCGCTCAGGGCGACCTTCGACGGTCTCCGGAACCGCAATCACCCGAACCTCCTCAACGCGGAATTCGCCCAGACTCGCAACGAGTCCATCGAGCTCGACGCCCTTGTCACCGCCGCCCTGGCAACGGGCTCGCCGCTGCAGACCAGTTTCGCTGATGGCGGCCCCGTGGCGAACCAACTCAGGATGGTCGCCCGCATGATGCAGGTCCGCGGGAGCCTTGGCATGCAGCGCCAGGTCTTCTTCGTGCGCATGGGCGGCTTCGATACCCACGGCGGCCAGCTCAGCAACCAACCCTTCCTGTACCGCGACGTGGATGCATCGGTCGCCGCGTTCCAAGAGGCCATGGAGGAGCTCGGCCTCGAGAACAAGGTCACCCTTGCGGTGATCTCCGAGTTCGGCCGGACCCTTTCCAGCAACGGCCAAGGCACGGACCACGGCTGGGGCGGGCACTACATGGTGTCCGGCGGGGCGGTCGTCGGCGGCGACATCTACGGCACCATGCCGCGATTCATGCTCGACGGCCCCGACGACTCTGGCCGCGGCCGGCTCATACCGACCACGGCGACAGACCAGTTCACGGCGACGCTCGGGCGCTGGTTCGGCATCTCCGATGTGGACCTGCCGCAGATGCTCCCGAACCTCGGCCAGTTCGCTACGCCGGACTTGGGTTTCCTCGGATGACCGTCGCACCGCGACCAGCACTGACTTCCATGGCTGTCTCTTATACACATCTCCGAGCCCACGAGACTAGGCATGATC
>CAJXRJ010000272.1 GCA_913058555.1 uncultured bacterium | reverse complement strand
CCACCGGCCACGGTCAGGCCCATGACCCGCCCGCCCCCTGCGACGATCTTCTCGAAGACGCCGAAGCCCGACACAGGAACCCAGGCCTCCGCGTTGATGAGCTCCATGCCGAAACGCGTGTCCGGCTTGTCCGAGCCGTAGCGCTCCATGGCTTCGTGCCACGTCATGCGCGGGAACGGCGTAGGGATCTCGACCCCCATGGCGTTCTTGAACGTGTCACGCAGGACCCCTTCCCAGGCCTCGAAGACGTCTTCTTCTTCGACGAAGGACATCTCCATGTCGAGCTGGGTGAACTCGGGCTGGCGATCGGCGCGCAGGTCCTCATCGCGGAAGCATCGCGCCACCTGGAAGTAGCGGTCCATGCCCCCCACCATCAGGATCTGTTTGAAGATCTGCGGCGACTGCGGGAGCGCGTAGAACTCGCCGGCGTGCACGCGGCTCGGCACGAGATAATCCCGCGCGCCCTCGGGGGTCGCCTTGGTGAGGATCGGCGTCTCGACCTCGGCAAAGTCGCGTTCGAGGAACGCGTTGCGCATGGCGCCGATGAAACGGCTCCGGTGCATGAGCGAGCGCTGCAGGTCCGGACGGCGAATGTCCAAGTAGCGGTACTTGAGTCGCAGCTCGACCGCGGTGTCGGACTTCTCTTCAATCTCGAAGGGGGGCGTCTTCGATGAGCTCAGCTTCTCCACCGACTCGACACGCACTTCGATCAGCCCGGTGGGCATACGATCGTTGGGCGCCTCACGTTTCGCCACTTCGCCGACGATGGACACGCAGTCCTCCCGGGCGAGCTTGACGGAAGCTTCCAGATCCTCCGGGAGGATGACCTGGGTCACGCCATAGCGGTCCCGCAGGTCGACGAAATAGATGCCTCCGAGGTTGCGGCGGGTTTGAACCCAGCCGTTGAGCACGACCCGAGTGCCCGCATGGGACTCGCGCAACTCACCGCAGTTGTGGGTGCGCTTCCAGGTGGCGCCTTTCGATCCTAAGGGGGCACCCATCAGATACGGCGACGGCCCGCGGCACGCTGGCGCGCGATCGCACGGGCCAGCGCGGCACGGGCGCGTAGGACGTCAAGTACCTCGCCCTCGTTCGACTCGTACTGCTTGAGGCGCGTGCGGGCGCGCTCGGCAGCCCGATCCGCTCGCTCCACGTCGATCTCGGAGATCGGCTCGGACACGTCCGTGACGACGCGCACCGTGTTGCTGCGAACCTCGGCGAAACCGCCGGCCACGAAGAGGATCTCTTCGCCGCCGGAATCGCCGCGGTAGGTCAACTCGCCCACGCCGAGGGCGGCCACCATGGGCGCGTGGTCCTTGAGAATCCCGACGCTGCCGTCCAGGGTCGGAAAGCTGATCGACGCCGCCGTCGTATCCAGGAGGATGCGGTCGGGGGTGATCACCCGTAGTGAAAGCGTGCCAGCCATCGGTGCGTGTCTTTGTGGGTCCCTTGGGGTCCGTTGAGTGCGCGGGCGGACGGGCCTGGATCAGGCCCGACCATCCGCAACGAGATCAGTCTTCCGAATCCAACTTCTTGGACTTCTCGACGGCGGCTTCGATGCTCGCGACCATGTAGAACGCGTCCTCAGCGAGGCCGTCGTGCTTACCGTCGAGGATCTCGCGGAAGGAGCGCACCGTGTCTTCGCGGGGCACGAACACTCCGGCCATGCCGGTGAACTGCTCCGCCACGAAGAACGGCTGGGACAGGAACTTCTGGATCCGCCGCGCGCGGGAAACAACGAGCTTGTCCTCGTCGGACAGCTCCTCGATGCCGAGGATCGCGATGATGTCCTTGAGGTCCGAGTAGCGCTGAAGCGTCTGCTGCACCTGACGGGCGGTGTTGTAGTGCTCTTCACCGACGACCTGGGGGTCGAGCATCCGCGAAGTGGACTTCAAAGGGTCCACGGCCGGGTAGATGCCAAGCTCGGAGATCGCGCGGTCCAGGATGATGGTCGAGTCGAGGTGGGCGAACGTCGCCACCGGCGCGGGGTCAGTGATGTCGTCAGCGGGCACGTACACGGCCTGCATCGAGGTCACGGAACCATCCTTGGTCGTGGTGATGCGCTCCTGAAGAGCACCCATCTCCGACGCCATCGTGGGCTGGTAACCCACGGCGGAGGGCATCCGGCCGAGGAGGGCCGACACCTCAGAACCCGCCTGAACGAAGCGGAAGATGTTGTCGACGAACAGCAGCACGTCCTGGCCCTTTTCCTCGCGGAAGTACTCCGCCATGGTGAGGCCAGTCAGGGCGACGCGCAGGCGTGCTCCGGGGGGCTCGTTCATCTGACCGAAGACAAGAACGGCGTTGTCGATCACCGACGCCTCGCCGCCGTCCGGAAGGCTGTACTTCGCCTCGGACATCTCGAGCCAGAGGTCGTTGCCCTCGCGGGTCCGCTCGCCGACGCCGGCGAACACGGAGAAACCACCCTTCTCGACCGCGGTGATCCGGATGAGCTCCTGAATCAGAACGGTCTTGCCGACACCGGCGCCGCCGAAGAGGCCAATCTTGCCGCCCTTAGCGAAGGGGCAGAGAAGGTCGACGACCTTGATGCCGGTCTCGAAGAGCTCGGAAACAGCTTCCTGCTCGTCGAAGCGCGGCGCGGGACGGTGAATGGGCCACTCTTCGCCCTTCTCCATCTCGCCACGGGCGACGGTGTCGAGGGGCTGGCCGAGGAGGTTGAAGATTCGACCCTTCGTCTGCTCGCCGACGGGGACCGTGATCGGCGCGCCGGTGTCAACAGCTTCCATGCCGCGGCGGCAGCCGTCCGTGGAGGCCATCGCGACGCAGCGGACGACGTCGTCACCGAGGTGCTGAGCCACCTCAAGGGTCAGCTCGATCCCGACCGACGGATCAAAGACCTCGATCGAGTTGTAGATCGCGGGCAGGTTTCCAGAGGGAAACCGGACGTCGACGACCGGGCCGAAGATCTGGGAGATCGAGCCTTTTGCTCCGGAGGAGGTAGCAGCGCTGCTCATGGGATTCGAAGGGAGGGGGATGCGTTGGGGTGTTCGGAGGGAGGGTGCCCTTCGGTTCGGAAGGGCGGGTGCCGCAAGCGGCGTCTCATCAGGATGCGCCCCCAAAAGAGGCGCCCCTGAAAGAGGTGATGACGTGGATCACCTCACGGCTTCGGTAGCGCCGACGATGTCGAGCAGCTCCTTCGTGATGCCTTCCTGGCGCTTGCGGTTGTAGATGCCCTTGAGTTCCTTCTGCATGTCGGAAGCGGCATCGGTCGCGTTCTTCATCGCGAACCGTCGGCTCGCGTATTCGCTGGTGAGAGCCTCGAGCAGACCGTTGTAGATACGGGTCTCGAGGTACTTGGGGACGAGGGCGGAGAAGATCGTCTCGGCGTCCGGCTCCATGATGGCATCCGCCGCCGCGGTGCCGTCGTCCTCTCCACCACCGAGGGACTCGGGGGTGAGCGGCAGGAACGGAAGGACCTGCGGTTTGTACCGGGCCATGGACTCGAAGGCGGTAAAGCCAACGTGCACGTCCTTGTAGTCGCCCGATTCGAACTCGTCGACCAGCATGCGCCCGGTCAGGGCCGCGCTCCGGTAGTCCGTATCTTCCATCGGCGGGTCCGTGATGAATCGCTTCACCTGGTAACCGCGCGATGTGAGGTACTGGGCGCCCTTGCGACCGTAGACGAAGAACTCGAAGTCCTTCTTCTCGCCGCGCGCGGCGACCCAGATCTCGAGGGCCCTGAAGAGGTTCGTGTTGTACGCGCCGCAGAGTCCGCGGTCCGACGAGATCAAGAGGACGAGCGTCTTCTCGCCCTTGCCGGCGCTGAATAGCGGATTGTCCGCCACGTCGTCGCCGAGCATCGACGAGAGACGTGCGACGAGGCCCGCGATCTCCTGGCTGTACGGCCGCGAAGCGATCGCACGATCCTGGAAACGGCGGAGCTTGGTCGAGGCGACCATCTCCATCGCTCGCGTGATCTGCTTGATGTTGCCAATCGACTTGATCCGATTGCGCAGTTCCTTGATGCCAGCCATAGGTTCAGTGGAGTCCTTGAGGTTCCCAAGGGCCGCCCTTCAGGGCAGCCGAGTGAGGGACATCGGAGGGGTCAGGCGATCTGAGCCTTAACGGTCTTGGCGGCTTCGTCGAGGAGCGACTTGACGTCGGCCGGGACGTCCTTCTTGGCGTCGCGGATTTGCTGCGCGGCGTCAGGATGGGTCTCGTGCATGTACGCGATGAACTGCGTCTCGAATTCGGCGACCTTGTCCACGGGGAGGTCGTCGAGTGCGCCCGACGTGCCCGCGTAGATGATCATGACCTGGTTCGCGACCTCAGCCGGCTTGTACTGCCCCTGCTTGAGAATCTCGACCAGGCGCTCGCCGCGGGTCAGCTTGCGCTGGGTGGCGGCATCCAGGTCGGACCCGAACTGGGCGAAGGCCTGCAGCTCGCGGTACTGGGCCAGCTCCAGGCGGAGCGAACCAGCGGTCTTCTTCATGGGCGGGATCTGGGCCGCACCACCCACTCGTGACACCGAGATACCGGCGTTCACGGCCGGACGGATACCCGCGTTGAACAGGTTGCCCTCGAGGAAGATCTGGCCGTCGGTGATCGAGATCACGTTGGTCGGGATGTACGCCGAAACGTCGCCTTCCTGGGTCTCCACCACGGGGAGCGCGGTCAGTGATCCGCCGCCCGCGATGTAGCGGGGGTTGATCTTGGGCGCTTCGTCGGAGAGCTTGGCCGCGCGCTCGAGGAGGCGGCTGTGCAGGTTGAACACGTCGCCGGGGAAGGCCTCGCGACCAGGCGGACGACGCAGGAGCAGCATGACCTGACGGTACGCAAGCGCCTGCTTGTAAAGGTCATCATAGAAGATGACGACGTGGCGGCCTTCGTCGCGGAAGCGCTCGCCCATGGTGCAGCCACCGTAGCAAGCGAGGTACTGCATCGACGCCTCGTCGATGGCCGGCGCGCTGACCACGATGGTGTACTTCATCGCGTCCTCTTGCTCGAGGCGGCGCACGATGTCGACGACCGTGGATTGCTTCTGCCCCACCGCGACGTAGATGCAGATCATCTGGTCGGGGTTCTCCGGGTCACCACCACCCGTCGTCTTCTGCGACAGGATCGTGTCGATGAGGAGCGCGGTCTTGCCGGTCTGGCGGTCGCCGATGATGAGCTCACGCTGGCCACGGCCGATCGGGATCATGGCGTCGATGGCCTTGATACCGGTCTGCAGCGGCTCGTCCACGGGCTGGCGCTCCACCACCGAGGGGGCGGGCTGCTCGATGGGACGAAGGTCCGATTCGGAGGTGCCTAGGGGGCCTTTGCCGTCCACGGGGTCACCGAGGGCGTTGACCACGCGGCCTAGGAGCTGCTTGCCGGTCGGAACCGAGATGATTCGACCGGTGCCGCGCACCTGCTGGCCTTCCTTGACTTCCGTGGCGGAGCCGAGGAGAACGCAACCGACGTTGTCCTCTTCCAAGTTCAGGGCGACGCCGCGGACGCCACTTTCGAACTCGAGAAGCTCGTTCATGACGCAGTCGTCGAGGCCGTACACGCGGGCGACACCGTCGCCGACGCTCAGCACGGTGCCGACGCTCTGCATGCCACTGTCCTGACTGAACCCCTCGATTTCCTTCTCGAGGATGGAGGTCACTTCTGCGGGGCGGAGATCCATGATTCGCTGGTGCGCGCGTGGAGCCGAAAGAAGGCGCTGCGCGCGATGTAAGAAAGGGACGGCGTTGGCGACAGGGCGTCGCCACGCCGAAACAGTCAGCTGGCCTCGGGCGTCGCTGCCAAGCTTGGCAGCGGAGCCGCCATGAGCTTGGCGCGCATGGTCTTGAGACGGCCTTGGACGGTCGAGTCGAAGAGGCGCGCGCCGACGACGACGCGAACGCCAGCGATCAGCTCGGGCTTCGTTTCCTGGGTCAAGACGACGGTCTTGCCAAGACGCTTCCCAATCGCACCCTCGAGGGCGCGGAGGTCTTCGTCCGGGAGCTCGCGCGGTGTTTCCACCGTGCCTTCGACCCGTCCTGTCTCGGCGTAGACCTTGCGCTTGAACGCATCGCCAATGCCCATGAGGACCTCTTGGCGGCGGCGATCAAAGAGCAGCTTGACGAAGCTCTGGGTCTTGGGGTGAAGTTCCTTCAGAAGGGGCTCCATCTTCGACATGCGTTCCTCTTGGCCGACGCCGCTTCCAAATAGGAACGCCGTGACCTTCGGTGAGGAGACCTCGGCCGAAAGGCGCGCGGTGTCGCCCTGGATTTGATCCAGAGCGTCGGCCTTCTTCGCGATCTCGAAGAGCGCCTCCGCCCAGCGGGTGGTGACGGGGTCGAGAATCACTGCGAGCCTCCGGAAGCGGAGACGATGTCCTTGACGAGGCGACGGTCATCTTCGCTGCCGACGTTGCGACCGAGGACCTCGGTCGCGGCCTTCATCGAGAGTTCGACGACCTCACCGCGGATGGTGGCAACAGCCTTGTCGCGCTCGCCTTCGATGGCAGACCGGGCGCTGATGATCATCGCTTCGGCCTCCTTCTTTGCGTTGTCGACGATGTCGCGCTCGCGAATCTCGGCGCGCGAGGTCGCTGCGGAGACGATTTTCTTGGCTTCCGCGTTCGCGTTGCCAAGGGCGACTTCCACTTCCGCGCGGCTGCGCTCGGCTTCTTCGCTCGCGGCACGGGCGGCGTGCACGGCTTCAGCAGCCTTCGAGTCACGCTCGACGAGCGCGGCAGCGATCGGCCCGAAAACCATCTTCCACATCAGCGGAAGGGACAGCCCGAAAATGAGCAGCGTCCAAATGAAGTTGCCGGCCCCGGCTGGGTCGAAAATGTTGAAGCCGCCGTCCTCGGAGACGAGGAGCGAGAAGCTGTTCAGGAGCGCGTGCGTCATAGCGATCGGTGCGTGAGGAGGAGGCTTCCTGGGCGCGGGCCTCGGGTGAGACCTGCGCGGAAAGACCGCCTAACGGTCCGAGGGGGATGGAGTCGCGGAGGGGGTGTTCGGTGGCGGCGCGTGGGAAATCCAGGGCTGGGTAGCCCACGACCTTGAGTCAGAGCCCCCAGAGCGAATGCCCAAGGGAGAATGACCCGCAGAGCGGAGTCCTGCGCCGGGGCGCGTTCCATGGGTCGCCGCCGAAACGGCGACCCCGGGAAACATGCCGGCTGCCCGGAAGGCAAGGAGAGGAGATCAGCTAGTCGCTGGACTCCCCCACTCGCCTCCGGAAAAACGGGGCTCAGGCGGTGGCGATCAGCAGCGTGACCACGACGGCGAACAGCGAGACACCCTCGATGAACGCCGCGAGGATGATCGCGATGCCGCGGATCTTGCCGTCGGCCTCAGGCTGACGGGCGATGCCTTCTGCGGCAGCGGCGCCGAGGCGGCCGATGCCCATACCGGCGCCGATGGCTGCGAGGCCCGCGCCGATACCGGCTCCGGCCTTCGCAACGCTCATGGTCGCCTTGGCGATCTCAACGGAGTTCTCTTGAACGAAAGGGTTGATCATGGCTCTCGGTTGACGAGTGTCGTGATGGGCCCGGGTAGGGGCCGGCGGTTTCGGGGGTGCGTCGAGGCTCCGGAGAAGTCCGGGGCCGCGGTGCAATCAGGGGGAGTGAAGGTGGAGCGCGGTCGCTCCGATGGTCGGTCGCGCAGTGCCCAAAAAGAGCGCCGCGAAACAATCCCTTTGCCGATCAGTGCTCGGGGTGAACCGAAGCGCCGATGAACAGCGAAGAGAGGAGGGTGAAGATGTAGGCCTGAACCATCGCCACGAAGGCTTCGATGATCATGATGAAGACCGCGAAGCCGACCCAGAGGGGACTCAGAGTCTTACCTACGGCCGGGCTGAAGCCGTGCCAGAAGAAGAAGATCAGCGCCAGGAAGGAGAGCACCACGAGGTGCCCGCCGGTGATCGTCGCAAAGAGTCGAATCATCAGTGCCACGGGCTTGATGACGAGACCGGCGATCTCGATGACGAACATCAAAGGCCAGAGGGCCGCGGGGACTTCCGGCACGAGGTGCTTGAGGAAGTTGACGGGTCCCTGGGCGATCATGCCGCCGGCAATCATCATGACGAAGGTGATGAGTGCCAGGGCGCCAGTGACGAAAATACACGTCGTCGGCGTCACGGACATGGGCGTCAGGCCCATCACGTTCATGAAGAGGATGAAGAAGAACAGGTACATCATGAGCGGCAAGAGCTTCGCAGACAGCTCCTTGCCCATGGCCGGCTCCACTAGATCGTCGCGGAGCCACTGGCAGAATCCGCCCATGAGGCGCGTGACGTAGCCGCCCTTGCCGGTGCGCAGGTATCCCGGCACACCGCTCATCGCGATGATCATCATCAGGATCGCGGCGAGCTGGAAGATCTGAAGGTTGTACAGAACGAGCTGGGCGCCTTCTTTCTTCGGATTGCCGTCGAAGAACCCCAGGAAGCCGGGGAGCCCGACCTGGAAGATCGGCCCATCCGCGTGCTCGCCATCATCGTGGGCGTGCGCCGCGGCATCATCCCCATCGGCATCGTCCCCATCGCTATGGTCGTGATCGGCGTGATAGGGAACCAAGGCCGACGGAATCACGTGCATGTACAGCATCGTGAAGACAGACGACTTTTCGGCCATCACCGATTGCCCATCCTCGTTCGTCACCATCGGCACCGTGTGGTGGACCGAGTGGCGGTTCGAGAGGAAACAGGCGCCGACCACGATGGCCAGCATGAGGAGCGGACGGAAGATGCTCACGACGCGCTCTCCAGCGAGTGGCTGGAGCCAGAGGGTATAGAGTCGTTGGAAGAAGACTCCCCGCCAGAATCAGAGGACGACGCCACAGTCGAGGACTGGGCTGCGATCTCGTTCGAGAGACGGAGGTGATCGAAAATGCCGCCGCCCAGGACGATCAGGATCGTCGAGGCGTAGGCAATGAGGTAAGCGACGGGGTGCGCCAGTGGCTGAGCCTGGGGCAGGAAGCTCAGGACAGCCCAGGGCAAGATCGCGCCGGCGGCCTTGGCCGCGAAGCCGACGATGAGCGACTGGAAGGCCGCTTGAGTGTCGAGCTTGAGCGCCGTGCCCACAAGAGTATGCGCCAGGAGCCCGACCGCGCCGCCCAAGAAAGCCCCCGCAAGCACGCCGGCGCCGATCCGGTCGAAACCGTCGGGCCGCG
>CAJXRJ010000271.1 GCA_913058555.1 uncultured bacterium | reverse complement strand
TCTACACACTGCATATCGTCGGCAGCGTCAGATGTGTATAAGAGACAGCCCAAAGGCCAAGGCGTCCATTTCGGACGAGTCCTTGGCACTGGCATGGCTCACCCCTCAAGAAGCCCTTTCCAAGGGCATCGATGATTCCCTGGAGCGGATGCTCGCCCTGGGGCCTCCACCGCGCACCTGACCGCGGAGAGCCACGTAGGACCCCATGAATGACTGAGGCGAGCGCGATCAAGACAGACTCCATCGGGGGACTCCTGCGCCACACGTCAATCTACGCCATCGTGCCCCTCGTCCAGAGGGTCATGGCGTTGCTCCTCGTCAACGCGTACACGCATCGGTTGAGCAACGGTGCATGGGGCGTCATCAGCATGACGGACCTGTTCCTCACGCTGCTGCCGATCCTCGTGGGAACGAACCTGATCGCCGGTCTCTCGCGCCACTACTTCGTGCACGAGAACGAGGAGGACCGCGCTTCCGTCATCTCCGGAACGATGGTGACCCTCATCAGCCTCGCGGTGATTGGGAGCATCCTCAGCCTGATCTTCAGCGAGCAGATCGCCGGGCTGATCTTCTCCGGGATCAACGACATCGGCAATACGCCGTACGTGGACTACATCTCCATCTGCGCGCTGATCGTCCCCCTGTCCCTGACGTCGACCCTCGGCCTTGAGACGCTCCAGGTTCAAAAGCGTTCCCAGACCGTCGTCAAGATCACCCTGCTCAAGACGTTCCTGGAGGCCGCCCTCAAGCTCTTCTTCCTGTTCGTTCTGAACTGGGGCGTGCTGGGCTTCCTGCTCGCGATCCTGTGCGGTGAGGTCGTCGTCGGGGCGGCCATGCTCATCTATTTGGTACGCAACTACGGCACGCGCCTCGTCAAGAGGACCTTCATGCCGCTGCTGTACTACACCTTGCCCCTCATCCCGGTGGGCGCCTTCCAGCTTGGCCTGCACCAGGCGGACAAGTTCCTGATCGAGCGCCTCGGGCCCCAGGACGCCGTGATCCTCAAGAACGGTGAGATGGCCACGGTCGCCCTGCAATGGGTTGGCATCTACAACCTCGGGTACCAGATCGCGTTCCTGTTCCACACGGCGGCCATGGCCTCGTTCATGCGGATCTGGATCCCGAACGTGTTCTCCATGCGCGATGACCACTCGAGGGCGCCCCACGTAAAGCGAATCGGCACGCTCGTCGCCCTGGGGATCGCCGCCCTCTACGCCCAGGTGGCGCTCTTCGGACGCGAGGGCGTGCGCGTCCTGGCGGGCCAAGAGAGTTACTACCCCGCCGACGGCGTCGTCCCTTGGGTCGCCGCCGGCTACGTTGCCTACGCCCTTTACGCCTTGGGCCAAGCCACGTTGATGAGCGTCTTCGCGACGAAGACCCTGGCCCTCGTCAACTTTGTGGCCCTCTGCTTCAACCTGGGCCTCAACTTCATCTTCATCCCGCGCTACGGGTACGTGGGCGCGGCAGCCGCCACGACGATATCCTTCGCCTTCCTCGCCGGGGCCACCGCCTGGCTCTCTTCCAAGCGCGGCCTCGCCCCCTTCCGCCCCTACGCCGTGGTGGCGGGCGGGGCTTTTGTGGCCACGGCGGCCCTGGCAGGTCACTGGCTCGACGGAATGTTCTCCGCCTGGAGCCCCGGGGCCCTCGCCTCGAAGTTCGCGGTCACCGGCATCCTGCTCGCCGTGCTCTATGCGGTCCTCCCAGGGGACGAGCGACGCCTCGTCTCGGGATCGCTGCAACAGATCCTGAGAAAGGTGCGGCCTCGCCGTAGCTGATAGGTCGAAGACAACCGAGTCACGCCCGGCCCAACCCCGGACTCATCCACCTGTGCGCATCCTATTCGTATCGAAAGCCCTTCCCGGTCCCGAGGTCGACGGATACGTCGTCCGAAACCGTGGGCTACTTTCCCGTTTCGGCACGATCGCCGAGGTGGACGTCCTCTCGTTCGACGTCGGCGCCATGCCCGACTTCTTGGCCCCCCTCGTGCGACACGTCGAGGTCTACCCAGACCCCGGCTTCGGCAGGGATGGCTTCCTGAAGCGCGCCTTCCAGGCCTTCAGCCCCGAAGGACTCTTCCACCGCTCCGAGGCCTTTGCCGCGGCACTCCGCCGGCTCTGCTTGGAGCGGAATTACGACGCGGTCTGGCTCGGTGGCTGGCAGATGCTCATGTACGTCCCCGACATCCAGGCGGTCACCGGCGCCAAGATCATCGGTGACCCGGCGGACGACGAGGTTCGTTCCCTGATGATCGACCGCGAGAAGAGCGACTCAGGCCCGGAGCGCATGGCGCTTTGGCGCTCGATCATTCGCCATCGCCGTTTCGAAGAGCGTTACCTGCGGCCAGTGGACATTGCGCTCTACGTGTCCAGCGCCGACGCCGAGACCACCGCGGCCCGCCATCCGAACCTCAAGGTGGAGGTCTGCCAGAACGGCGTCGACACCGACGATTTTTCGCCCGCCGAGACCCCGGGCGCCGACCCCGTCTTGGTCCTTGAGGGCACGATGTCCTTCCCGCCCAACGTCGAGGGCGCCGTCAACCTGGTGCACAACATCCTGCCGCTCATCCAGTCGAGCGTGCCGAACGTGAAGGTGCTACTGGTCGGCCGCAACCCTTCGCCGGAGGTCCTGGCCCTGGCCTCTGACGCCGTCGAAGTCACGGGAACGGTCGACAACGTGCGTGAAGCGGTCTTGCGCGGGAACGTCTTCGTTTCGCCCCTGGTGGGCGGAACCGGCCAGAAGAACAAGATCCTCCAGGCATGGTCCATGGCCATGCCCATCGTCGCGACCCCGGTGTCCGTCACGGGCCTCGAGGCCCACGACAAAGACAACATCCTGATCGCCAAGGAACCGCAGGCCTTCGCCGACGCCTGCATCGCGCTCCTCCAGTCGGAAACGAAACGTCGCGCCATTGGCGACGCCGGGCGCCAGACCGCCCTCGACGTCTACTCGGTCGAGCGCCGCCTCGACGGCGCACAGGAGGTCCTGGAGCGAGTCGTCGGGTCCCATGGGAGCCGCGAAGCCCGTGATGCGGCGCCGGGCGGCCCAGACGACGATCAACCCGCCCCAGGAGCGCCGGGTCAGTCTCCCGGCAACCAAGGCGCTCAGTGCGACAAGACCCAGGCCCAACGTGCCCGCGCGTAGCGAGCCACCCACTTCCCCCTAACACCCGACCTTCCCGATGGCGCTCTTCGCCTACTACGGCCACCACAAGTGTGCGTCCACCTGGATCCATGGCGTCATCGACGCCATCTGCGCCGACGCGGGCTGGAAGCTTGCGTACCTTCCCGAGCCAAAGGACTTCGGCGGCGATCTTCCGGGCTATGTGAAGGCCCACAAGGTCGACTTCGTGTCCTTCGTCAACGCGGAGATTGGCCACGCGCGGACCCTGCCGGCCCACCGCGCGTTCCACGTCGTGCGGGACCCACGCGACATCGTCACGTCAGGGTACTTCTCCCACAAGGGCACCCACCCGACCCACGCCTGGCCCGAGTTGCTCCCCCACCGCGAGAAGCTACAGGAGCTCCCCAAGTCGGAGGGCATGCTCGAGGAGATCGAATTCAGCGGCCAGTTCTTGGACCTCATGGCGGACTGGGATTACGACCAAGAGCACGTCCTCGAGCTGCGCCAGGAGGAGTTCACCACGGATCCCTACCGTGGGTTCCTGCGGGTCTTTGAGTTCCTCGGGGCCCTCGATTCGTCCCATTACAACAAGGCCAAGTGGCCCGGGTACCTCGCCTCGTCGAGCCTCAACATCCTCCACCGCAAAACGGGCTGGTTCCCGCGCAAGAAGCGCAGCACCGTGCCCGGTGAGCGCATCCTCGGCTGCGTCTACGACCAGCGCTACGAAAAGCACGCTGGCGGCCGGAAGAAGGGCGAGACCGACGAAAAAAGCCACTACCGCAAGGGGCAGGCGAACGATTGGAAGAACCACTTTGAGCCCCAGCACATCGAGGCCTTCAAGGCTCGATACGGGGACCTTGTCGAGCGGCTCGGATACGAGTGGTAGCGGGCGTCTGGGTGCGAATGATGGGCAGCCCATGGAGGACTCTCCCACCGCCAGCCTTCGGGGGCCTCGGCCCCAGGGCGAAGAGGACGAGTGATCCTCTCTTCAAACGGCTTCGGCGGCAGCGCGCTGAACGCTACCGCTAAAGCTTGATGCGGTGGATGACCTCGTTCTGCGCTCTGTCAAGTCGAACGTGGTGCAAAGGACCGTAGCTCTCATGGTGGAAGAGCATCTGATCGTCGTCCATCCAGAACACCTCCGCGGACGACCCCATGCGGCCCGCGCCCGGCGCGCTCACCCCAAGGGCCCGCCCGTCGAGTGCGTCGAGAAAGAGGCCCCGAATGGGCGGTGTCAGGACCACCGCGATTGTCATGCCATCCGTGGAGAACGCGAAGTCGCGAGGGCACGACGAATTGGTGAACTCGGCGTACGGCCCCCAGTCCGGGTCAACGTAAGCGTGCTCCCACAGCCGCATCCCGCTGACAAGGTCCGTCATCGTGATCACGCCGCGGGCGTGTCCGCAGATCATCTTCGTGCCGTCGGGCGAAAGGGCCGCGCAGTCGACTTCGCGCTCCCACGTTCCCGCATGCTCGATCTCTTCACCGGTAGCACGGTCCAGCAACTTCGGCTTGCCGTCAAGCAGCTGCAGGTCGAACGGAGAAGAGCCGAAGGAAACGCCCTTGGGCAGATCCCAGGGCGGAGCGTGCGGCTGCCGGTTGCGTGTGAAGGCGCCCAGGTCAACGACACCCTCTGGCGACACCTCGTCCTCCATGATGTAGGTCGTGCTGTTGGCCACGGGGTAGTCCTTCGCGTAGCGGTGCGTGCGCGCCGCGGGATCGGCTCGCTTGAATCTCGATGGTCTGTACGTCCCCGGATCAAGCGGCGGGACCTCGATGCGCGCGCTGGGCGGCTCTTCTGGTCGAGCAAGGCGCTCGATCCGTTCTTCCGGCGAGAAGCTGCAGGCGGTCAAGCACAGGAGGGCGAGTGCTGTCAGCGACAGGGAGCGCTGCTCGGCGAGGACGAGGGACGATCTACGCATGCCAATACGGTACCAGCGACCTCTCAATCGCGAAGCGCGGGCCGCTCTAGGCGCTTGCAATCCGCCGAGTTGGGCGCGTGGACCGCAGGGGCTTCGGGGCCATCTATGTTCCTTGCGAGGATCGCCGAATGAATCAACTTCCCAGCCAGTCCACGAACCATGAGTGATGCCTTCATCCCCGCGTCGGCGGAATCCTGAGCGTCGGCATTGCGGTTCCCGAAGACGAACGAGAGGTGCGCTTCCACTCGAGTGCCATCGGTACGGGAGAGGCTCCGCTGTGGCGCGAGGGCTTGATGAATCGCCTCGGCATGCTGGTGGCCGCAAGAACGGCGAGACCCAGGAAAGCGCCACCACCGCAAGGTGCAGGCGAACGACTGGGATAGCCACTTTGAGCCCCAGCACATCGAGGCCCTCAAGGCTCGATACGGGGACCTCGCCGAGCGGCTCGGATACGAGTGGTAGCGGGCGCCTGAGGGCGTATGGTGGGCAGCCCATGGAAGACTCTCCCACCGGCAGCTTCGAAGGCCTCGGCCTCCTGCCTGCGCTGGTCGAAGCCGCGCGCGGCCGCGGCTACGGCGCACCGACCCCGATCCAAAGGGACGCGATCCCGCCCCTTCTCGCGGGCAGGGACGTGATTGGAGCCGCACAAACGGGGAGCGGCAAGACCGCCGCTTTCGCTCTCCCGCTCCTCCAGGGCGTGCAGAAGGACCCCCGCACCATCCAGGTCCTCGTGCTGGTGCCCACCCGCGAACTGAGCGCCCAGGTCGCGTCGGAGTTTCGAAAGCTCGGCCGCGGGCTCCACGGCCTTAAGGTGGTGGAACTCACCGGGGGTACGCCGGCGAAGCCCCAGCGGGAATCCCTCGCCCGCGGCGCCCACGTGGCCGTCGGGACCCCTGGACGCATCGAGGACCACCTGGAGCGGGGCTCGCTCGATCCCTCCCACATCCAAAGCGTGGTGCTCGACGAAGCGGACCGGATGCTCGACATGGGTTTTGGCCCAGACGTGCGGCGCGTCCTCGGCTACCTGCGCAGGGACCGTCAGACCGCTCTCTTCTCGGCGACCTTCCCCGAAGCCATCGAGTCCATGGTCGCCGATGTGCTGCGGGACCCTGTCGCCGTCGAAGGGGACTCGGGCCAGGACGCAGAGCCCGACATTGAAGAGCGGTACCAAGTCACCGGCCGCAACCGATTCCCTGCCCTCTGTGCCGTGCTGGCCCATTGCCCCCACGAGTCCGCCATCGTCTTCTGCAACTTGAAGGCAACGGTCTCCGAAGTCACTGGCTCGCTGGTGGCCGCAGGTGTCCGCGCCGATCGGCTGGACGGCGACCTCGACCAATTCCACAGGGACCAAGTCCTGTCACGCTTCCGGGGCGGCAGCCTTTCGATCCTCGTGGCCACGGACGTGGCCGCACGCGGTATCGACATCGATGCGCTGGACCTCGTCGTGAACTACGAGCTCCCCCCAAAGCCCGACGGCTACGTGCACCGCATCGGGCGCACCGGCAGGGCCGGCAAGAGCGGGCTCGCCGTGAGCCTCGCTACCCGGGTGGAACTCGACGGCCTCGGCGCCTTCGAGCAAGCCACGGGCAGGCGCATGTCGCCGCTGCTCCCCGAGGATCATCCGCACTATTCCGCGCCCCCGAAGAACCCAGGCGCTCTCCTGGCTCAGATTCGTGAAGCCGCGCCCATGGAGACGATCCTGATCTCCGGCGGACGCAAGGACAAGGTCCGACCCGGCGACATCGTCGGCGCCTTGACCGGGGAGGCGGGCGGCCTCCGTGGGGACGCCCTTGGGAAGATCGAGGTGCGCGATACGATCTCCTATGTCGCCGTCCAAAGGGACTTTGCCCGGCGTGCGGTCGAGGCCCTCAACAAGGGACGAATCAAGGGCAAGAAGTATCGCGCGACGCTGACCGGCTCCACGATCAACGGACCCCAGAAGTGGACCCCCCATAGAGGATGATCCGATGACGGACTCCCAGAACACAGACCCGCTCCATGGCGTGACCCTGAAGGCGCTGCTCACCGAGATCGTGGACCGTCACGGTTTCGAGGAGCTCGCTTATCGGATCCCCGTCGATTGTTTCCTCTACGAGCCGACGTTCACCTCGAGCCTCAAGTTCCTACGGAAGAACGATTGGGCACGGAAGCAAGTCGAGCAGCTGTTCCTCGCGGACCGCAGAGCCCAAGCAGCAAACCTGGACTCGAATCAGGAAGCAGGCCCAGGAACCAGCCCCGAAACCAGCCAGGAAACCGGCCCAGAAGACAGCTAGCGCCCGTAGCCAAGGGCGCCCAGTGCGTCCCGCGCCGCGGAAGAGTCGAGCTCTTCCGCGCCCGCCCCTTCGAGGCTGGCCTCGAAGGCCGCGAACAGCGCTCGGATCTTCTCCTCGTCGGGCAAGGATTCTGCCGATGCCGGGCCGCCAGAGGGTGATTCGGCGGCGGGATCAGCCGGGCGGGCATCCTCGGAGTTGCCCTCGATCAGGCGCCCCTTGTGGTGCGCATAGAAGACCGGCTGGGACTGCACGTGCTCGCTCCCGTCCAGGCGCAGCTCGACCTTGTCCTCGGGAAGCAAGCGTCGCATCCCGAAGGCCGCGCCCGTGCCGGCGGCCGGCCAGCTCGAGCCGTTGCGCTCGACGAGACTCCGCCCACCAAAAGGCGTCCCGGTGAGCCCCGCGATGTGCGCCACCGTCGCCGCGAGGTCCACGGACCCGGCGACGTCCAACCGGGCGGCGGGGTCCGTGCCGGTCACCGTGGGCGCGAGGATGGCCATGGGGACATGGACCTGCGAGGGACTGACTCGATCCCCGTGCCCAAGGGAACTGTCCTCGCCGAAGGATTCCCCGTGGTCCGCCGTCAAGATCACGCTCGTCTCGAAGGCCTCATCCGCCAGGATCGACTGGATCAGCCCGGCCAAGTGGCGATCGAGGTCTTGGATGTCGCGCTCGTACTGGGCGCGGGCCCGCGGGAGCCAGTCGGCAAAGGTCGGATCCCCCTTCTCCCCCAAGTAACGCAGTGCCGGCAGCTGCACGACGACCTCACCCTCCCCGGAGGGCGTATCGCCATAAGGATCGTGGGGATCGAAGAAGTGGAACCAGAAGAACTGGGGTCCGATCGGCGCCGCGGCAACGGCCGCCCGGGCCCGTGCCGCCGCGTCTTCTCCAAGGGAATAGAAACCACCCCCCTCCACTTCCTCGCCCACCCAGGTGCGCGAGTAGTCCACGCCGAACTCATCGTCGAATTCGTCGAAGCCCTGATCATAGCCGAAGGAACCCTTGAGGGGATAGGACGTCACGATCGCAGAGGTCCAATAGCCTTCGTCTTGGAGCACTTCAGGCAGCAGGTCAAAGTGCTGACCGAGAACCAGTCCATTGCGCGTCACGCCGTGCTCCCAGGGATGGAGCCCGGTCAAGATCGTCGCGTGCGTGGGCTGCGTCGTCGAAGTGGACGAGTAGAACCTCGAGAACACGTGACCCCGCTCCATCAAGCGATAGGTCTCTGGCATCAGCTCAGGGCTGAAGCCGTCGAAACGCAGCGTATCCAGGGTGATCAACGCAATGCGCGTGGGCCGAGCATCAGCCCCAGCACCTGGGTCTCCGCATGACGCGGCCCCGGCGGCCACGACCAGCGGAGCCCCCACGGAGAGGATGAGTCGGCCAATGGCCAAGGCAAACCGGATGTCCATGGCCCCATGCTACCGAGGACCGAACCCCTTGCAGCAGCGCCTGGGCTCCGCAGAGCCCACATTGGGCGGCGGGATCAGTCAGACTGCCCCAGAAGCGTGCCCAGCTCATCGGTGGGAGCGCCCCCATGGATCCAGCGCTCGAGGGCCGCGATCACCTCGGGGGAGAGGCGATCCCCCTCGGGCGGCATGGCGTCCCCATCGTCCGCCGGGAGCTTCACCCGATAGAGGAGCTCGCTGAACTCGGGGTCCTCCAAATCGATGGTGCCGATCCAACCCTCCAACCGATCCAGGCGCAGGTCGCCCTTCACTTTGGCTTCGCAGTGACATTCGACACAGAGCTGCTGGAATGCGTCGTACACCTGTCTCTTATACACATCTGACGCT
>CAJXRJ010000270.1 GCA_913058555.1 uncultured bacterium | reverse complement strand
GAGACAGCCCCTTGCTGACGCGCGTGGGCTGGCGCCACCGGCAGACCCACCCGCGCCGCGACGGCCATACAGAAGCGCTCATTCGCCACCGTCTCGGGATAGCCTCGAATCGGCGTCTTGAGAATGTGAGTCGTTGGCTCGCCGCCCCGTGGCAGGGCGATCGCACCGTCGAGACAGAGCACGGCGACTTTGTCCTGGGCCCCCGCCAGGGAGAGCCGCGCCTCCCCGCCAGCGAGCAGTGGCCGGCGCGGCAGCTCCAGGAGCAGCTCCGCCAACTCTTCCCCCGAAAGCACCTTGGGCGGCGGAACGGCCACGCCGTTTCCATGCTCCCCCACGGGCTCGGCCCCACGCCCTGAGGCTCCCGCCCGCTCGCGTTCCGGTAGAAGCTCCACGGCCCCCGCACATTCGCCGCCAATCTCCGCCAGTAGCGCAAAGTCATTTCGAGCCGACACCCCGAGGTATCGCGCGATGCGCTCACGGGCTCCCTCCTCAGGAAGGAGCCCCCCGAAGAATGGTTCGGACTCGCGGTGGCCAAAGGGGTCGGCGCGGAGGGGCAACGAAAGGGACAGGACCGCGCCACCACCCTCCACGTAGGACGGCGCGTACGCAAAGGCCAAACGGCCCGCGTCTGTCTGGGTCAGCCGCCCGGTGTGCTGCCCCAGGAGCCGAACTTCTAGATGGCGCGCCAACGGCTTAGCTCCCTTCGCCCGGCGGCTTGCCGCCCCTTGGGCTCCCGCCGCCGCGGGGGCCCGCACCCAAGTCGGCCTCCGGGTCGGCCTCCGCCATCGGCGCGTCCCCGGGCCCCTCCGAAAGACCCTCGAGCGAAAGTCCGATTCCTAGCTGCCGGAGCACGTCCAAGACCTTGCCTATCTGGGCCGTGGGTTTGCCCCGCTCGATCTCCACGATGAACCTCACGCTCGTGGCTGCGGCCGCCGCGAGGTCCGGCTGCCGAAGCCCCTGGGCTTTGCGCTCCGCTCGGATCCATCGCCCAAGGTCTTCTGTGTTGTCGATTCGTCTCGTCATGGAATGCCCCGCACGGGATATTCGGCCATCCCGGCGCTCACATCCAGACAAAATGCCCCGTTCGCAACATTTAGGGCAGCCGCTACCCCTGCTTCGCACTCAATGTCACGATCACGACATTGAGCGCCCCCCCACGGATGCTGCAACCGGACGACCCCCAACGACGACAGGAGGCGACCCGCCTGTGCGGATCGCCCCCTGTATTTGTTCGAGGTGAATGAGACCAGAACCCTGGTTCGCCCCACTGGGGCTCACTCGGCGAGGTGCTGGCTCAGGGCATGGGTCTGCCGATGCCCGAGTGGCTCCCTGGGAGCCAATGGACTCTCAGAAGCTACCGTGGCGGCTACGGTGGCGCTTGTTGATTTTGCGCCCACCAACGGTCTTCTGACGGGTGAGGAAGCCAGTCTTCTTGGCTTTCTTGCTCTTGCTGTTACGGATCTTAAGCTTCATGACGCTCGAAGGGGGCTTAGGAAGGCGGGGATGGTAGTGAACGGGGCCTTCGGGTGGCACCATTGACCCGGAAAAACCGGACAAAAGGGCCTCAGCCTCCCGCTAGCTGCCCGGGTCCACCGGGCCGGCCGTTCGACTAGGGGCCCTCGAGGGCCTCGAGCTCCGCGCGGCGCTCCGTGGCGGCCATGTGCGCGGCGCGCGCTGCGGCAGGGGAAACGGAGGTCCGGTTGTACCGGGCAAAGAAGTAGATGCCGTTGGAGACCTTCTCCAGAAGCCGAGCCTCCTTCAGCGTCAGGTCCGAGCGCTTCAGCTGAGAGTTGATGGACTCGAGCCGCGCCTGGCCCGAAGTCGCGCGCAGGGCCTGCACTTCCGATTCGTCTGGGACACACCCTGGCGCCCCTCCGGAACGGTCGACCCCATCGAGCTCGAAGTGGCTCACGCGGCCCCGGTATTCGAGCACGATCGGTGGCTTGCCCGGCTCAGGGAACTCCGCCGCAGAAATCACGCCGAAGACCGATAGGAGCTGCGGCCCAGGCCGCCCACTGAGCACGGACCACGTGCGGCAGACGCCGTCGGCGGTCCCGGTCACGATCCAGCCCCCGGCCCCATCGATGGCCACGCACGTGCTGCCCCGTCGCTTCTGCCCGGGCTCCGCGATGGGCACCGACCAATCCCGAGGCACCGCTTTGCCGTCCGCGATCTGAAGTACCCGTAGTTCCTGGTCGTCCGTCACCACCGCGAGCGCCTCGCCGGAATCATCGATGTCGAGGGCCAGGACCGGAAGTGGGAGCTGGGCAAGGAGACTCACCGTCGCCACGTCCGTACCCATCAGCGTCGCGTCCACGCGCATGATGCGCGCGTCCGCCATGCCCACGATCACGTCCCCGCTGCAGCCGCGGAAGGTCGCCTTGATGGCCATGTCCCCCAGCTCAGCCAGCAACCGGGACGTGGAGACCTCGCCATCACCCCCAAACTCCACCAGGTGCACCTGGCCCGCGCGCAGCACAACGACGAGCCGCTGGCCCGGCACATCACCGATCCAGCCAAGACCGATCACCTCGGCGAGGCCGGGAATCACCACGGTGCCTGCGCCGCCGCCTTCGCGCCGCCAGACCCGAAGGGCCTCCCCACCGAGCGCGAGCGCCAGGGGCCCATCCCCATCGGACTCGAGCGCAAGGGATTCGGTCCGATGGAGGCCGCCAACATCAGCCAAGACCGGAAGCCGGCGCTCAAAACCAAAGATCGACCAGGCACCCGCCACGTCCGCTGTGGCGAAGTAGCGCCTTAAGCGGTCGATCCCCAGGGCCGACACATGGTGGAACTGCCCACGACTGCGACTGATCCCGGGCAGTCCCTGATTGAAGTCCGGCACGGGTATCCGGCGCCAGTCACCGCTCGCGCCTGCCGCTATGAACGTCGGCCCCGCATTCGGCCACAGCACCGCAGCGGGGTACCCACCCACCGTTCTGACCCGTTTGATCGAGGGGCTGCGCCCGGCGGTCCAGAGCTGGACGAGCCCGCTATGGGCCGTTGCAAGGAGCTTGTCGCCATCGGGCCCGAGGGCCACCTTGACGGACGCCCGTGCCAGCTGCAGCACGCCATCGCTGTCGAAGGGCTCTCCCCTGCCATCATCCGTGAACCGGAATAGCTTCCCACGGGGTGTCAGCACCGCGAAGAGCGGCTCATTGGACGCCCCATCGATATCGAGGATGTCCCCGCGCTGCTCGATGCGCGCCTTGCGCATGCGGCCAGCCGCCGGCCCGCAAACCGTCACCTCGTCACCGCGGGCGGCGTGCGCCACGCGCCCGTCCGTCCCGAAGAGCGCGACCTTCGCCCCTGGATCAGAGACGCACTGGAAGACCCGCGCCCCCCCCATGCGATCCGGCCCGAAGATCATCACCCTGCCATCGCTCGCACCGAGGGCCAGGTACTGGGCGCTCGAGTCCATGCTGACCACACCACGGAAGTCATGGTTCGCGAGCTCCACCTGAAGCTGACCCAAGACAGAATCTTCGGCGTCCTCCTCCTGGGCATCTGAATCGGGAGCCGCCGCAGCGAAGGACAGGATCTTGGGAAGGCCCCCCTTCTTCCCAGCGACGACGACGCCTTCGGCCCCGGGAATGAATTCAATGAGGGCTCCCCCCGCTTCCGGAATCGCCAGGAGCTCTTCTCCGTCTTCGATCCTGTGCACCTTGATGCCTGAGTCACGCAGGACGGCGATGCGCTCCAAGCCACCATCAAGCGACGCGTCGAGGACCTCCGTTTCATGGGGATCGACCACAAGCAACGCGGTGTTGGCCCGTGCGTCGATCGTGTGCCAAAGCCAGTCGCGCTCGCCTTCCGGCACTAGATCTAGATGGCGGCGGGCCAGGCTCTCGTGGTTGCCGAGGATGGCGTTGGACGCCTCCCCAATGTCCGCGTGGAAGCGCGCACGGCGGACGTTCACCTGGGCTGACTCCAGCTCCGTGACGAGCCCTCGCAGGCTCTGCACATAGAAGAGCCCGGAGGCCGCAATCAACACCATGGCCCCCACCGCGGTCGCCACGAGCGCGCGGTTGCGACGGGCGAATAGCTTCGCCAAGTACAGCTTGCCCGGGGCCCTGGCCCGAATCGGACGTCCCGCGAGGAACGCCGTCAGGTCGGCGATAAGGGCCTCCGTCGAGGCATAGCGTTCCTCGGGGAGCTTGGCCGTTGCCGCGAGCACGACGCGCTCAAGGTCCTCCGGGATATCCTTGTTGATCTTCCGCGGGCGCGGCGGAGACTGCAAGGTCACAGCCTGCACCAGCTCAGCTCGATCCCTTTGGGGGAACGCGGGGCGGCCGCAGAGGAGTTCGTAGAGAATCAGCCCCACCCCGTACACGTCGCCGCGGGCATCGTCGCGGCCGTGGAATCTCTCGGGCGGCACGTAGCGGAGCGTCCCCACCACGTCCCCCGCCGCGGTCAGGGAGCTGTTGTCTGCGGTCTTGCACAACCCAAAGTCGGTGACGTAGACGCGCCCATCGTCGTCCAGCATCAGGTTGGACGGCTTGACGTCCCGGTGGAGAACGCCGCGGGAGTGGGCGTAGCTCAGGGCCTCCGCCGCCTGGAGCGCGATGCGCACGGCGTTCTCCATCCAGGAGCGGCCCGTGAGACCTTCGACCGCGTGGTCCGAGGATTCCTCGCCCGGGGGAGCCATGTCGACGGAGGACTGGGAAGCGCTTCCATCCAAGGACCTGGAGCTCGACCCATCCAATCGTCCCGCACGCAGCTTCGCCGCGAGCGCAGCCGCTCTCTCAAGAATCAGAGTGGAGTCCGAAGAAACGCTATCGCCCCGAACCGCGGCGGTCAGCAGATCCAAAGGCACCCCATCGATGCGCTGCATGGCGTAGTACACCTGGCCGTCGGCCTCACCGACGCCGTAGACCGGCACGATGCCAGGGTGCTGAAGGCTGGCAGCCGCCTGCGCCTCCCGCATGAAGCGCTCTCGGCTCCTGCGATCGATCACCCGCGAGGCGGGGAGCACTTTGAGCGCCACCGGCCGATCCAGGGTTTCCTGCACGGCCTCGTAGACGACGCCCATTCCCCCGCGCCCCAGGATGCCCAATAGCTTGAATTCCCCCAACCGCTCCCCCGAGCGCGAGAAGGGAGTCGCATCCTCAGCGCGCTTGCCGAGCTGATCGAGCAAGCTCGCTCCGGGCAACACCGCGCGCAGCGCGTGCTCGTGCGCTGGGTGGGATGAAATGAACTCATCCGGCGAAGGGGCTCGGCCCTCCCGTTGCAGCTCAAAGTACTCCGTGATGAGCTGATCAAGCTCGAGCGCCATGATGTCGCTGTCGTCGTTCGAAGGAGCGTCCTCGTCACGGCGCCGCTCCTCGCCCGTCCAAGATCCGCTCACTGGCGCACCCGATGGGGCCCCGTGAACGCCGCTGGAGGCATCGCTGCTTTCATCCTGGAGGGTCATGACGGAGCGCGATGTATCAGAGGTGCCGAACGTCGCCGTCGACCTGGGAGAGCCTCAGCCGTTCCTGCAAACGAGCCAAGGCGCGCACGTAACGCCGGCTCGCCGCGGACGGCTCGATGTTCAGGAGCTGGGCCACCTCCATGTTGGAGAGGCCCTCGAAGTGCCGCAGCGCAAGCACCTCACGGTCGAGCTCGCGCAGCTCATCCAGCACTCGGATCAGGCGCTCCTCGTCCTCCATCCGCATCGCCACTTCGGAGGGCGTCACCCCCGTGGACATGAGGGCCCCCGCCAGGGTGGCCGTCGTGGCACCCGGGATCCGGCGCAGGGCGTCGGGTAGCTCACGGCGGGCGTCACGCTGGCCAGCACCGAGGTGCTTGCGGTGCATCTGCGTCAGCTTCTGGCCCGCGAGGAACCGCACCCAAAGGAAGAAGGGCATGTCGCGGCGATCCCGGTATTCCTCCAGACGATTGTGCACCTCCAGGAACGTGTCCTGGATCACATCCGACGCGTCGAGGCGGCCCCGAAGCCGAGGATCCATGCGCACCGTCAGCATCCGCGCGATACGACTGCGAAAGTCCTCCAGGAGCTGCCCCACGTCTTCCTGGGTCCCAGATCGAGCAACCTCGCCATGGGGATCGTCGCACAGGTCCCCAGCGCCCGCCCCTTGGCGTGGTCGGGGGCTGGGAGCAGGCGCCGGGGTTCCGGTCTCAGGATCGTTCGATGGGGAATCGTTGGGCTGGGGCACAAAAGGAGGATACCCCGTTTTGCGTTCCCCGGACGAAGCCCGGAGAGGGCCTCGAAGGGAGGCCGTCGGGGCCCCTGGGCCCTCCCCCATGACCCACCCGGTGAATTCAGCGCGGAGCCGTCATCTCCGCCGGCTTCACCGCGGCATGGAACTCGTCCTCTGTCATGAAGCCGAGGGCCGTCACGGCCTCCACAAGGGTCGTTCCGTCCTGGTACGCCCGCTTCGCGACCTTGGCGGCGTTGTCGTAGCCGATGTGGCGATTCAGCGCGGTCACGAGCATCAGCGACTGCCGCATGAGGTGGTCGATGCGCTCGGCGTCGACGTCGAGACCACGGACACAGTTCTCCCGGAACGAGTCAGCCCCGTCCGCCAAGAGTCGGATGGATTCGAGCAGGTTGTGGATGATCACGGGCTTGTAGACGTTGAGCTCGAAGTTGCCCTGGCTGCCCGCCACCCCCACCGCGACATCGTTGCCAAGCACCTGGGCCGCGACCATCGTCAGGGCCTCGCACTGGGTCGGGTTGACCTTGCCGGGCATGATCGAGGAACCGGGCTCGTTGGCCGGCAGCTTCAGCTCGCCGAGCCCGGAGCGCGGGCCGCTGCCGAGCCAACGGACGTCGTTCGCGATCTTCATCAGCGCACAGGCGGTCACCCGCAGGGCGCTGTGAGCGAAGACAAGGGCGTCGTGGCCGCTGAGGGCACTGAACTTGTTGGGCGCGGTCTCGAAGGGCAGACCCGTCTCGCTCGCCATGACCTCAGCAAAGCGCTGGGCGAAGCCGGGCTTGGTGTTGAGTCCTGTCCCCACGGCGGTACCGCCCTGGGCAAGCTCAAAGATCGCAGGCAAGGTCGCCTTCACCGAACGGAGCGCGTCCACGATCTGCTGCCGCCAGCCCGACACCTCCTGGGAGAGCATCAGCGGCGTCGCATCCTGGAGGTGCGTGCGGCCAATCTTCACGATGTTCTTCCACGCGGCCGCCTTCTCCTCAAAGGTCTTCGCCAGCAGCTCCAGCGATGGGATGAGCTTGTGCACGAGCTCCTCCGCAGCGGCCACATGCATGGCGGTTGGGAACGTATCGTTCGAGGATTGCGCGCGGTTGCAGTGGTCGTTCGGGTGAATCGGCGCCTTCGACCCCATCTCGCCGCCGAGGATCTGAATCGCGCGGTTCGAGATCACTTCGTTGGTGTTCATGTTGGACTGGGTGCCCGACCCGGTCTGCCACACCACGAGCGGGAATTCCGGATCATGGTCCCCGGCGATGACCTCGTCCGCGGCCTGCAACATGGCCGCTTTCGCGGGCGCATCCAACATGTCCAACTCGCCCGTCTCGTCGTTGACGATGGCCGCGCACTTCTTGACGAGGCCCAAGGCTCTGATCATCGGACGCGTGAAGCGCTGGTCGCCGATCTTGAAGTTGCCGAGGGAGCGCTGGGTTTGCGCGCCCCAGAGCGCGTTGACAGGAACCTCGATGGGCCCCATCGAGTCGGATTCGGTGCGTGTGGGGATGGTCGACATGGTGTGAATCGGTCAGCCGGGAGGAAAGTCACGGGATTGCGGTCACCGGACTTTGGACGCTCGAGAAGCGCACTAGAACCACGGGCCGCCCGCGGAAACGGAAGGCCGTAGAGGGGACAGTGCGTTGAAAAATTGCGGCGAAGCCTGGGCTCCGCAAACGGATCAAAAGAGGCCGAGATCGCGCATCTGAAGGACGTCCCCGTGGATCGCGCCCGCCGTCTTCTGAAGCAGCGCGCGGCTCTCCGTGCGAAGGGGTAGCTCCACGATGCGTTCGACACCGGAGCGCCCGAGGACCGCGGGCACGCCCATGTAGAGGTTCTCGATGCCGTACTCACCATTGAGCAGGCACGCACAGGGCATCATGCGCTTCTCGTCCCGCAGGATCGAAGCCGCCATGGCCACCGAAGCAGACGCGGGTGCGTACCAAGCGCTGCCGGTCTTGAGGAGCGCCACGATCTCTCCGCCGCCCTTCTTCGTGCGTTCGCCCATGGCCTCGACGGCGTCGCGATCCAGAAGGTCCAGCACCCCGATCCCTGCCGCCGTACAGCGGTCAGCCATCGGCACCATCGAGTCGCCGTGGGCCCCGAGCACCATGGCATCGATGTCTTGAACCGCGGTACCCGTCGCCTCCGCGAGGAACCATGAGTAGCGGGCGGAGTCGAGCACGCCCGCCATCCCGATCACCCGACGCGCGGGGAAACCGAGGTGGTGCCGCATGAGCGTCACCATGGAATCGAGGGGGTTCGTGACGACGATCACGATCGCGTCCGGAGAGCCGTTCCTGATGTAATCCGCCACCGAACGCATTACGTTGCCGTTGACCTCGAGGAGATCCGATCGGCTCATGCCCGGCTTCCGCGGCAGCCCGGCCGTGACGATAAAGACGTCCGTATCCTCGGTGTCGGCCGGGTCGTTCGTGCCCACGATGCGGCTGCCGAAGCCCTCGACGGCCGCGGACTGATTCATATCGAGGGCAATGCCCTGGGGCCGGCCCTCCGCAATGTCGATCAGGCAGATCTCTGGGGCGAGATTCTTGAGGGCCGCGAGGTGGGCGCAGGTCGAGCCGACGTAGCCCGCACCAACGACGGTGAGCTTGGGGGAGGCGCTTGGGGAATTCATGACGGTTTCGGAGGCAAGAGGATACGGCCCTGACCCATCGATGGACACACCGACCCCCGATCGCGAGGGCCCTTTCCGCGCCCATTCCCGCCCAACCTTTGGGCTGCTAGGCGCGCCGTAGGGTCACGTGGAAGGCTGCGCCACCGCCCGGTCGGTCCTCGTAGCGGATCCTCCCGCCCCAGCGCTCCACCGTCATGCGCACGTAGAAGAGACCCAAGCCCGCCGCGCCGCCCCCGCTGCCCCCTTGGACAAACCGGCGAAAGAGTTGGCCCTGGAGGGCCTCAGGCACCCCGGGCCCGCGGTCCAGCACCGAGATCTCGACGGCCCCCTGATCGGCGTCCGCCCCCTCCCGCTCCGGGAGCTCTGAACCTGTCTCTTATA
>CAJXRJ010000269.1 GCA_913058555.1 uncultured bacterium | reverse complement strand
GTCTCGTGGGCTCGGAGATGTGTATAAGAGACAGTCCAGAGCGAGCGCCAGAAGAAGCCACGGAGACTCCAGCAAAGGAAAGCGCCGCGGAAGAAGACACGGAAGAAGACACGGAAGAAGAGGCGGAAGAAACTGGGGCAGACACTCCCCCGGAGTCGCCTTCTGAGGCCCCCCCAGAATAGGGTTCGCCCTGGGCGCACGTCCCTCGCACCGGGGTATCCTTACGGCCCATGAGTAAGCGGAACAAGACGAAGGCACAGTCCAAGAAGAAGTCCGGCAGCCAGCGCACGGGCAGCGGATCAAAGGCCCAGGCCATGGACCCGGCCGTCAGGGAAAGGGCGGTCGAAGCGGCCCTCAAGACCAGCTACGAGTCCATGCAGCGCGGCGACTTCGCCAAGGCTGAAGAGGGGCTTCGAAAGGCAATCCAGAAGTTCGGCCGTCACCCCCGGCTCTTTGCGAACCTGATCGCAGCGATCGAGCACCAGGGACGCCCCGAGGACGCCGAGCGTGCCGCCTGCGCGGCCGTCGAGACCTTCCCCGAGGACGCGAACCTCCACAACATGCTCGGCGCCGTCCTCAAGTTCCAGGGACGTTTCGACGACGCGCGGGATGCCTTCCGGAAGGCCGTTGAACTCAACGCCGACTACCCCAGCGCCTGGCGCAACCTCGCGGGCCTGAAGGAGTTCTCGAGTCCCGACGATCCGGACCTCGCGACCATGCGCGAGCTCCTGCGCAAACTCGGCCCCAAGCACGAGGGGCGCGCACCGCTCTACTTCTCCATTGGGCGTGCCTACGATCAGCTCGGCGAAGTGGACCTCGCCTGGGAACACTACGAAAAGGGCAACCGCAACTGTCGCTCTCGCACGCGGTTCAATGTCGATGGCCTGCGAACGACGGTCGACGAGATCATCGAGTGCTTCCCCGCGGACTGGGTCAATCGCGGGCCGGCCGCGGGCGCATCACGTGCCGCCCCAGTCCTCGTCGTCGGTATGCCGCGCTCTGGCTCGACCTTGATCGACCAGGTGCTCAGCAGCCACTCCGCCTTCCACGGCATCGGAGAGTTCCCCGAGCTTCCCCGGGCACTCGCCACCCATTCGGGCGACCCCAAGCACCGTACGCGCACGCTGGCCTCACTCAGCGACAGCGACATCTCGAGCATCGGCCGCGTGTACGCCAAGCTACTTTCCCGGCGTTCTGGCGGCCCCCAGCGCGTGGTGGACAAGTACTTGACCAACTACCTCCACCTGGGCCTGCTGCACCGCGCCTTGCCAGGCGCCCGCATCGTGCACGCCACCCGCGGGACGCTCGACAACATCTTCGCCTGCTTCAAAGTCATGTTCACGACGAACATCCCGTTCACCTACGACCTCGACGAGATCGCCGAGGTCCTCGAGCAGTCGTACCGCCTGATGGATCACTGGAAGTCGATCATGCCGGGCGCCATCCACGAGGTGAAATACGAGGACTTCGTCGGCGACCTTGAGGGCGAGTCCAGGAAGCTGCTCGGGTTCCTTGGCTGCGAATGGGAGCCCGGCTGCGCCGAGTTCCACACCACCAAGCGACAGGTCAATTCCGCGAGCGCCACCCAGGTTCGCCAGCCCCTCTACCAGTCGTCGGTCGGGGCCTGGAAGCGCTATGAGAAACACCTCGCTCCGCTCGCGGCCCGTCTCGGGGAATCGCCGCAGGCGTAGGGCCATCGCGAACGGCGAGAGCCATGGCGACGGGTCGCGGTTCGAACCGAGCAGGGTTTCGACAGTGACGGGTTTCTACAGTGACGGGCCCGGGACCGGCATCAGCTGGTCCCGGGCCCATTGCGTTGAGGGGCAAACACCGCTCCGGCGTCCGCGCCGCGGGCGACATCGGCCCGAGTGGGCGCCCTCGAGTTCAACGCCGGGTGTCGCCGGAGGCTAGATCAGCTCCGGATCCGTCATGATCTCCACCATGGCTGGCCCATCATGGGCGAGGGCCCGTTCGAGCGCCGCCGGTACGTCCTTCGCGTGCTCGACCCGGATCCCGAGGGCGCCGCAGCTGCTCGCGAATTCAGAGAAGTTCGGGTTGGTAAGGCCGGTCTTCCAGACGTCCCATTGGCCGGCGCGCTGCTCCTTGCTGATCTTGCCGAGCTCGCTGTTGTTCAACAGCACGTGGCAGATGTCCATGCCGTACTGGACGGCGGTGGTGACCTCGGCCATGTACTGCGCGAAGCCGCCGTCGCCGGTGACCGCGATGGACTTGCGCTTGCCACCCGTGGCGCACCACGCCCCCATGGAGGCGGGGTAGCCAAAGCCGATGGAGCCGAGGTACCCCGACATGAGCACGCTCTGGCGCTTGCATTCGAAGTAGCGACCAAACGAGTACGCGTGGTTGCCGACGTCGACGGAAATCACAGCGTCCTCCGGTGCGAGCTCCGAGAGCGCCGCAAAGACGGATGCCGAGCTGACTCCGCGTCCCTGGTCATCCGCAGCACGGCTCGCCTTTTCGGCCTGCCAGATCGCCCTGCGCTCGACGATCTCGGGGCGCACGTCGACGGCGGCCGTGCCCCCATCGAGCCCGGCCCGGAAGGCGTCGAGCGTCACGGAGAGTTCGCCCCAAACGGGTACGGCCACCGGGTGGAACTTGCCGAGGGCCATGCGGTCCATATCGACCTGGATGGTCGTGTACTTCGGCGAGATCCCCGTGTGGTTGGAGAACGACGCCCCGAGAACGATCAAGAGATCGGCCTCGTTCATGAAGTAGCTCGCGATGAAAGTCCCCGATCGCCCGAGCACGCCACAGGCCAAGGGGTGGGCGTCGGGGATCAGGCCCTTGCCCTTGAACGTGGTCAGGACCGGCGCCTGAAGCGTCTCCGCTAGCGCGGTCACGGCCTCCATGTCGAAGCGGGCCCCATGCCCGACGATGATCACGGGGCGCTTCGCAGCCCGCATCAACCCAAGCGCTTCCTCCACAGACTCCTGTGGTGGCGCGATCGCCGCCGGCCCCATCCGGCCCTCCGGGCCACCCGCCTCAGCATCCCCGGCCGGGAGCGTCTGCACGTCGTCTGGGAAGATCATGTGCGCGACGTTGCGCTCGATGATGGCGGTCTTGAGCGCCAAGGTCGTCAGTTCCGCAGGCTTGCTCGAGGAATAGACCGTTTGGCTCCACGCGGCGACGTCGCTGAAGGCTCCAGCGAGGTCAACCTCCTGGAAGGCGCCCGGCCCGAGCACCTGCGCGTCCACCTGGCCTGTGAGGGCCAGTACCGGGGATCGGTCGACCTTGGCGTCATACAGCCCCGTAAGGAGGTTCGTGGCGCCGGGACCCGCGATGGCAAAGCACGCCGCCGGGCGGCCGGTGAGCTTACCGTAGGCAGAGGCGGCGAAGGCAGCGGCGCCCTCGTGGCGGATGCCGACGAAACGCAGATGACCCGCCTTCTCCTGGCGACGCAGGGCATCCGCGAGCCCAAGATTCGAGTGCCCCACCATGCCGAAAACCGTATCCACGCCCCAGGCCACCATGGTCTCGGCCACGACATCGGTCTTGGTGCGCTCGTGTTCGGGCTCGTCTTCGAGGCCCACATACACACCGTCCTCGCGCACTTCACAGGCGTACGTGCAAAGTCCATCGTCGAAACCCGGTGCCTTGCCGTCGGTCGGATGGAAGTCCCAACCGTGCCAAGGGCAACGGAGAAGGCCATTCTCAATGGCGCCCTCCCCCATGGGCCCACCCTGGTGGGGGCAGTGATTCGAGAGGGCGGCGAACTTGCCCTCGTAGTGCGTCATGCAGATCGAGGTCTTGCCGGCCATCGCAGTGGTGGCCCGGCCTTCGTCGAGCTGACCTGGGTCGAGGACTCTGTGCCAGCGGAGTGGAGTGGAATCAGACATGGGAAGGGATGCAAAAGAGAGGGGGCTTCGGCCAGACTTTGCCAGTCTGAACGAAGCCCCCCAAGGTGCGTGACCGAACTTCAGGCCAGTGGGCCAGAATCCGTCACCCCTTCCGCGGCCCCTACCGCCCGGTGTCCGCTTCCGAGGCGACCTCGGCCGAACTGGCCCCCGAAAGCAGCGGATCCTGTCGGATCTCGAAGCTGCGGCGCTGGGCTTTGCCCTTGCCGGCTTTCAGCACCGCGAAGAAGCGCCCGGTGGAGGCCCTCCGGCCGCGCCGCCCCTGTTCCTTAGCAGACGCCGACTCCGGATCGCTCCGCATGTCCCAGCTCAGGCGGTGCATGCCCGCCTCCTTGGGTACATCGAGGGTTGCCAGGGTCTTGCCGCTGGCATCTTCAATCGTGAGCTTCACGTCCTCGACCGAGCCATCGTGGGAGATCGTGACCTTCGCATCGGTGGGCTCGTTGGTGCCGCGCCAGACCTGATCGCCGCCGCCGTAGCCGCCCACCGCAGAACGGCGCGCCCAGCGAACGATGTCCCCCACCGGATAGAGGTGAGCCGCCTTCGCGAGAGCCTCACCGCTGAAGCCGCGCACGGCGTCAATCTCGAGGGCCCAGAAGCCACGCCCGTGGGTGGCTGCCACCAGGACGCTGTCGCGCCCATGCACGGCGAGGTCGTGAACCGCGACCCGGGGCATTCCCGCGTTGAGCGGTGCCCACGTAGCGCCCGTGTCGCACGACACGTGCACGCCAAACTCGGTCGCCGCGTACAGGACGTTCGCAGCCGCGGGGTCCTCCACGATGTCGTTCACTGGCTCCCCAACCGGAATCCCGCCGCTGATGAGCTTCCAGCCCTTGCCGCTACCGAGCGCGTCGGTGCGGAAGATGAAGGGCCTGAAGTCGTCTTCGCGGTAGCCGGTGAAGCTCACGTAGGCCGTGTCGCGATCGTGCTCGGAAAGCGTCACCCGACTGACCCACCAGCCCGACGGAACGCCAGGGAACTGACCCGTCATGTTGGACCAGTCGTAGCCGCCATCGGCGCTCATGTGCACAAGGCCATCGTCGGTGCCCACGAGGAGCAGCCCTGGGTCGATCGTCGACTCGGAGATCGTCGTGATCGTGCAGTGGGGCACGTTGCCCGCGATCTTCTCTTCGTCCATGGTCGTGAGGTCGGGGCTATGCACCGGCCACGTGTCGCCACGGTCGAAGGACTTGAAGAGGCGGTTGCCGCCGAAGTAAATGACCTCAGGGTTGTGGGCCGACATCAGGATCGGCGAGTTCCAGTTCCAACGCAGAGCTGCCTCCTCGGCGCCCTTCGGAAGACGCGGCCGGATGCGCACCGACGTTCCACGGGCCAGGTTCCGGCGGTAGATGGCACCGAACTGCGACTCTGCGTAGACCGTGTCCGGATCGCGGGGATCGATCTGGGCGTAGAAGCCGTCGCCGCCCCCCACGCTGTACCACTCGACAGGATGAATGCCCCGCGGGTCGCGGGAGGTGTGCGGGCCGCCCCAGGTACCGTTGTCCTGTGTGCCGCCATAGACGCGGAAGGGCTCGGATTGATCGAGGCCCACGGCGTAGAACTGGGAAATCGGCAGGTTCGTGAAGTGCTGCCACGTGCCGCCTTGGTCCCAGGACAGGTGCAGGCCACCGTCGTTGCCCAGCCAGACCTTGTCCGAGTTGTGCGGATCCACCGCGATGGCGTGGTGATCGACGTGGACCGAGCGCGCGATACTCTTCCAGGTCTTGCCGCGGTCCGTGCTCTTCAGGAACGGCACGCCGCACATGTACATGCGGTCCGCGTCCTTCGGGTCGAACTTGATCTGCCCGTAGTAGTACGCCGGCGAGCCACCCGCCGGATTGTCGTTTTGGCGCGTCCAAGTCTCGCCGTGATCTTCGGAGAGATAGACCTCACCGCCGACCTCACGGGTTGCCGGCTCTTTCGCACCCACGAGGTCCGCAAGGGGCGCCTTGACGGTCTTCGTGTCTTCGCCGCGCTGGTAGACGAGGGAGAACTTCTCCGCGTCGCTGTCCTTCGCGTCGCCCTCCTCCTTCGCGTCGCCCTCCTTGGGCTCCTCGCTGAGCTCACCGAGGACCTTCATCCATTGGAAGGGCCCCGTGAGCTCACGGTCTCCGAGCTTCTTGAGAATGTCGCCCTTCTCGAGCCCAAGCTCCTGGGCGGTGCTGCGGCGCGCCACGCGCGTGACAACCAGACCGCCATCTTTCCATTCCACCTCGAGGCCAACGACGGGTCCGCGCTGGACGGGAACCCGGTTCTGGTTCGAGACGGTGGCGATGACCAGCCCACCTTCCGCCGACACGTCGAGGCCGATGCGCCCGATGTCGCCCGTGGGCAGATCCGTTTCACACTTCAACCAAGTCGCGCCGCCATCCTCGGAGCGCCAAATGGCCGATCCGGGGCCGTTACCGTCGAAGTCCCAGGCCCGACGCCGACGCTCGTAGCTGGCGGCAAAGACGCGCTTCGGATCGGAGGGATCGATCACCACGTCCACGACCCCGACGTCCTCGCCCAGGTCCAGGACGTGGTCCCACGTCTGTCCCCCAACGGTCGTGCGGTAGAGGCCGCGCTCGGCGTTCGCCGTGTAGAGGTGACCCAGGGCCGCCACGAGCACGTGGTCGGAGTTCTTCGGGTCCACCGCGATCCGGCCGATGTGATGGGAATCGGCAAGGCCCATGTTCGTCCAGGTCTCGCCCCCATCCGTGGACTTGTAGATCCCGTCGCCCCAGTAGGAGCTGCGTTGGTTGTTGGCTTCGCCCGTACCCACCCAGAGCACATCAGGGTTGCTCGGATCCACCGCCACATCGCCGAGGGAGATCGTCCCCTCGTTCTCGAAGAGGCACTCCCACGCCGTGCCGTGATCACGGCTGACCCAAAGTCCGCCGGACGCGCTTGCGACCCAGACGGTGTGGGGTCGATCGGGATGCAGCGCCATATCGACGATGCGTCCCCCGAAGGTGCTGGGACCGATGGGACGCCAGGGAAAAGGCTCCGTGTCGCCGGGAGCTAGGGCCCGGGTTGGCGGGGCCTCTTTAGCGGCCTTTCCCCCTTGGGGCAAAGGGAGCGGACCGACGGCGATAAGAGCGAGGGCAGAGGAAAGCAGCATGGGGTCGTGTCAGGGGGATCAAGTTCGCAGCAGCCCTGGCACCCGTGCCGGGCCGGCGAACTCAGCTCCCATCTTATTCGGCGCGCGCCGCCTGTGCCCCAAGCCCAAAGGCCCAGTCGCGATGCGCACCTGCCCTGTCTCAGTTCAAAGCGCACAGGGCCGCCATTGGCACTGTTTCCTTACCTGACTTTGCCTTGCGCTCCTTCGCTGAACTCAACGCTTCCCAGCAAGACTCGCTTCTCGGGCAGCCCGAAACTCCGAATCCGCGCTCCACTGCCTCATGCGCGGATCCGACGACCACATGGTCAGTAGCGCGTGATAGAGGCGAACGTCCTGGGCGGCGCCTTCGAGATTCCATGTGGGATCGAACTCATCCCGCACACGGTGATAGCGTTTCTTCAAGAAATCGGCGTCCTGCGCAGCCACCCACTCCTCGCCGTGCTCCACGCTGACGGTGCCCTTCCCCGCATAGAGCATCGGGACGCCCACCTTGGCGAGGGAGAAGTGGTCGCTGCGGAAGTAATAACCCCGCTCGGGCGTCGCCTCGGGAACAGTGATGCGCCCCTGGGCCGCAGCCACCGCGCGCAGATCGTCGTCGAGCTCCGAAGCACCGTAGCCAACGATCACGATGTCCTTCATCGGGCCAAAAGTGTTCACGACGTCGATGTTCAAACCGCACACGGTCTTCGCGAGGGGCACCACCGGGTTTGCCGCGTAGTACGCCGATCCAAGCAGCCCCTTCTCTTCGGCCGTTGTGGCCAGGAAGAGGATGCTGCGCTCCGGCGGCGTGGGCTGGCCCGCGACGGCCTCCGCGAGCTCGAGCATCGCGGCCGTCCCAGAAGCGTTGTCGACGGCTCCGTTGTAGATGTTGTCCTCGGTCTCTGCTCCGGCACGCTTGCCGAGATGATCCCAGTGGGCGCAAACGAGGACGTACTCATCAGGGCGCTTCGACCCCGTCACTTTGCCCAGGACGTTGGACGAACCCAGTCGGGACACGCGGTTGGAGAGGGATGCGGAAATGGTGGCTCCGCTTTGGACTGGCTTCGCGCCGCGCTTCCAGGCCTTCGACATGAGTCCGGGCAGGTCGGCGCCGGCCGCCTTGAACATGGAGGTCGCTGAGCCAAGGGTGATCCAACCCCGGATGCGAGTCTTGGGCTCGCCCAGATTCGATGCGACCTTCAGCTGCGGCTGGCCCCAACTTTGGGTCACGACCGTCCACCCGTAACCCGCGGCGTCCTCCTCGTGCACGATCAGGCAGCCCGCCGCCCCTTGCCGCTCGGCCTCTTCGAACTTGTAGGTCCAGCGCCCGTAGTACGTCATGGCGCCGCCACGGAACAGCGCTGGGTCCTGGCTGCGGAACCCGGGGTCGTTCACAAGCACCACGACGACCTTGCCCTTGACGTCGATGCCCTCGTAGTCATTCCACCCAAACTCCGGGGCAACGATGCCGTAGCCGGCGAACACCACGCCGGCGTCTTCCAACGCGATCTTGCCCCCGGTCACCGGGCTCCAGAGCATGACGTCGCGGCCCGACAGCAAGTCGGTCTCGACGGCGGTCCCTGCCTTGTACGTGGAGAGCGGCGAGCCGTCAGGCGTCAGCTCGATCATCGGGACCGACTGAATCCAGCTCCCCCCTTCCCCGGCGGGCTCCAATCCCACCATCTGGAAGTGCGCCTTAATGTATGCCACGGTCTTCTCCTCCCCTTCTGTCCCGGGACCACGGCCCTCGAAGGCATCGGATGCGAGGGTCTCGATGTGGCCCGCGATGTCGTTCGCGGTGATGGCAGGCCCCGTTTTCGTTTCGTTTTCCGAATTCGCGGGGGCAGCGGAACCGGCCTGGAAGAGGGTCGGCCCAAGAGCGATGAGTACGGTGGTCAGCATGGCGGGAAGCTAACCGATCTGAGAGGATTAGGTAGAGCACGGCCTTCCATCCACCATTGCCGGACCGGCCGGTGACCACGGTCAGCGTCTCCGGTACTGTTGTGGCCTACAGCGAACCCGATGGGGCTGCCCACCGCATCGCCCTCCGGCACGGCCCCCGTCAGTATTTTCCATAGAGATGATCCAAAGCACACTCCAGGCGTCCCTCGCGGTCACCCTTCTCGCTTCGTCAGGCGCCCAGGCGCTCGCACCAGCGGTTAGCCCCACGGCAGGCCCATCGGCGGCCGTGACCGCCCTCGAGGCCAGCGCCACGGC
>CAJXRJ010000268.1 GCA_913058555.1 uncultured bacterium | reverse complement strand
TTTCAGATAGTCATCATTCCCTTCCTCCAAGCTTTGCCTGGCGCAAGTTGGTGCACAAACCCGATCGGCCAAGCAAGTTCCCCTTCGTTCACGGCTTCAGCGAGCAAGCGCCTCTGGGCGTGGGCTGCCCAGGCCCAGCAACCGGTTCAATATCTTGCGGCCGATGGGCACCTCCGTCGTCTGTGCAGCTAGACCCAGGGCATGCACCCGGTCGCCCAGCATCGACTTCTACCTGAAGAAGGCGTTCTCGACCGTCCCTTGCCGATGGTACCCCGACTCCTTCTTCCATCTCTTGCGGCTGATCTTGGCGACTCACTGAATCGTCCGATTTCTAGCAGCCGACCCAGGCTTGCAACCAGGCACTGATGCTGTTCGGGTTGGAGCGACCCAACTCGCGCTCCCCTGGAGTCCGATTGGCTGTAGAAGGCGAGCGTGTCGTAGTCCGCGTCTTCTGTGACGCTGGCCACCTTGCCCTTGGTCTTCTTCATGACCACATGCCCGGCTTGAGCATCGTGGCCCACGCTGCCCGTCAGGACCTGCGCACGGATCTTCCCAGCTCGATCCACGCCTAGGTCTAGCCTGAAGTACCGTGCCAGGATCAATCTTTCGCTTTTGATCCTAGCTGTCAAGCCGCGATCACATGGGGCGCCAAGCCGATCATTGCACTGAACACGGAGGCGCGCTCGCTCGTCGCGCTGAGACGTAACCAGTTCTATCTACCGGCACCTCGCGGCGGCGCCGTCCTGACCCAACTGACTGACGTCGCCACGACTCGGTACCGCGTGGCTAACTGGAAGGGCCTTCTCATCGACAGCTCCGTACGCCCTCCGTATGCCCGGGACAGGGCGCCCTTGCGTTCGCTGGTATGCTCTGGTGCGCTTACCTAGCGCTCTATCCGCGGGCTCCACGCCACGTTCACATCGATCACCTCCATGCGATCTGCACATCCTCATCTGCTAGTCGCTTTCCTCGCCGTCTCCTCAGCACAGGCGCAGGCCACCCTCGAGCTTGGGCTGCCGGACATGCTCGGTGCCACCGCGGTGAGCGCGGATGGTTCCGTGATCGTGGGGTGGCGAATTCCGGTACTCGCCCCACCCTTCCTTCTTTCCGGCGTCGTCCTGGGCCCATCGGGGCTGCCCCTCACGGTCACCCACCCGGCCGGTTTCGACATCACGGGACTCAACGATGTCACGGACGACGGATCGACCTTCGTGGGCCTGGCGAACAACGCCTCCAGTCCAACCAGCGTCCGGGCGGTGCGCTGGGATGGGGCATCGAACCCCGTCTTGCTGGGCACGTCCTCTCCGCCGGCTCCTTCGCTCGCCAACGGCATCAGCGGCGACGGTGCCTTCGTTGTTGGGTCGCATGACAACCTCGCCGCCCGTTGGGATTCCAGTGGGCAGCTTCAGATCCTCGGCACCCTGCCGGGGGATGTGGGCTCCTACGCGGCGTCGACAAATGGCGATGGCTCCGTGATCGTAGGTGCTTCACGGGACGCGGGTTTCTGCGTCCGGGCATTCAAGTGGACGCGAGTAGACGGCATGGTCGAGCTACTGGCTCCCGCCGGATACCCGTATTGTCGGGGCACCCATCTGTCGGATGACGGGGCCGTCGTCGTTGGAATCGCTAGTTCGGCCATATCCGCCCTGTACGTGGTTTGCGTCTGGCGTGACTCGCATGTTCCCACAGTGCTGACCGAGATCCCCGTATCGTGGACGCCCAGCTTGGCCAGCATGAGTGGCGATGGCCGTTTGATCTTCGGCACCTGGACAACGCCCGCAGGCGCCGACTTTCCGTACGTCTGGAGCTCCGGGAGTGGATACGAGGATCTGGACTCGTACCTTCACCGCTATGGCCTTCCATCCGGCCAATCGCTACCCGCGGCCGCCCGCCCACAAGCAGTCTCTCGAGACGGTCGGACCGTGGTCGGCGACCAGTCCCTCGGTAATTCCGTCGAGGATGTTTGGCGCGCCCACGACGGCTCCCGTGACGCCATTCATCGGGTCACTTGCGGCGCTGCCACACCCAACTCCACCGGTGTCCCCGCTTCCCTCTCCGCGGCAGGCTCCCCCTTCGTCGCAGCCAACGACGTCACGCTCCGGGCGGAGTCCGTCCCCCCGTCGGCCTTGACCATGTTCGTGGCGAGTCAGTCCATTGGCGCACCCACCGTCCCCATGGGAAGCGTCGGTTCCATCTGCCTCCAGGGGCATGTCAGTCGACTCAATGGACCCGACCAGCTGAGCCTGTCCGGGCTTAACGGAGCCGTTGAGCTTCGCCTGGATCTCATGGGAACACCAGCCCCAGGCGGCACCTATGCCGTCATGGCCGGAGAAACCTGGCACTACCAGGCCGTCTACCGTGATCGATGGCTCGGAGCCCCCACGTTCAACTTCTCAAGCGCCGCCGAGGTGATCTACCGCTAGTCAGGGCGGCGTCCCCAGGCCTACGGTGCCCCCCCACACGTCCTCGATCACTGGAACGTCAGCTGGACGCCGCGCGCCAGTGCAGATCCCGAGGAGCTTGTGTCCCGGTGCCAGGTCTGGAAGTACCAGGCTTCGCCGGGTGCGGCGGCGTGACGGAGGGGCCCGTGGGGATGGCGCTCAGGTCAAAGGAGCCCTTCGGCCCATCGAGATGGCAACGGAAAGACGAGGCGAAGTGTGAACGCGGTCCCCTTGGCAAGGTCCGTGTACTTTCGTGGCGCTCCCAAGATCCAGAAGGCTATGGCGCCCATGACAGAAGTCACCGAGGAGGACCTCGCATTCCAGACGGACGTCAACGTCATGGGGCCCTACCGGGTGACCAAGGCCTTTGCGGACCTTCTGATCGAGTCAAAGGGTCGCGTTCTCACGACCGGCTCCATTGCTGGCTTCGTCACTTGGGGCCTCGGCGGGCCGTACACCATGAGCAAGCACGCGGTAGAGGCCTACACAGATTGCCTCGCCGAGGAGCTCGAGCCCCTCGGCGTTGGCGTCAGCGTCATCGAACCGGGGAACTTCCGCTCACGCATCTGGACCAGCACGATCGATCGGATGAAAGCCAAGGGCTACACGGCGGAAGGGTCGCGATACGAGGATGCCCTCAAGCGATTCATGGACAGAGGCGGCATCAATGCAGAGCAGAAAGATCCGCTGCCGGTCGCCAAGGCCTTCCACGCGGCGCTGACTTCCCCCAAGCCGTCGCGCCGCTACATGGTGACGCCCAACCAGCAAGAGGCGGAGATGACGCTGCAGGCGATCTTCCGGCGCATCGCACAGCTGAACGCAGACCACCCATTCACCTACTCGCGGGAAGAGCTGCACGGAATGCTCGACAAGGAGCTCGGCCCTGAATAAGAGCGCGGGTTCCATCCCCCAGCGGTTGGGAAGTCCAGGCCGTACGTTGTCACGGGACCCGCGGTAGCCTGAGGCTGGCTCCCTCATTCACACCCTGCACCGCGCCACTCGGCACCGCAGGGACGGTCGTGGGCCCCGAAAGGCGAGGCCATGGTTACCCGCTAGGTCCCGTACTGTCCCAGCGATGGGCCGAAGCTCTGCCATGCCTCAAGAGACCTTCGAGGGGCGTTGGTGCATGTATCCCGGTACCTGAGAGCTCACTCGCGCGGTCCACCTCAATCACCCAGCAGAGCCGCAGACTCCTGGCTCGAGATCGCTCGAATCTCGTCGATCTCGAGGCGGAAGGGCCCGGCCTTTTTGTCGTACACATAGAACTCCAGGGCGCGCACTTTCGCGGGCGCGATCTTGCCGCGCATTCGCTGGCCGAAAAAATGACGCTCAAGATCGTCGATCTTCACGTCGACCGTCTGCCACTCTCCATCCACTGTTTCGAAGCGATACCAGTATGAATCGCCCCCAGACCTGCTCGAGCTCCGGGCGCCGAAGATGTAGGTCCGCCCGTCTCCCTTGACCCGCAACTGAATCGTGTCAGCGCCATCTAGCGCTCCGTCCGGAAGAGCGCAGCGCATCGATGCGAAGCCACCGTTGTTTTGGAGGGAGGTCTTTCCGTCAAAGACCAGCGATCCGTCACCTTGCCCGATTCTGCCGGTCGAACGGCCTCCCATCACACCGTCCAGTACGGTGCGCCACCCGCGGACCTCGCCCAAGTCCGAAAAGCTGAAGATTGCCCCACGCTCCGGAGTCGCCGCGGCCTCTTGAGCGATTCCCCGCAGGTCGCCGCGGAGTACCGTGTCGATGATACGGCGGTAAGCCCACGCCAGGTCCCGCTTGCCAGTTGCCGCCTCGGCCTGCCCCATCAGCAGTTGGACGGCCCGCCTTTCCCCGGCCTGGAGCCCAAAGCCATCGCCCAAGCGAAGAGCGTCAAGAGCCGTGGCATAAACCGCACAGCACGCGGCGTAGTCGCCCGAATTGAACAAGGCAACGCCCCGCTGAATCGTCAGCGACAACAACTTCTCTTGCGCGCTCGACTTGACCGGGGGCAGCAAGACCCGGTCGATCACGTGGATCATGCCGTTACTGGCGGCAAGGTCTGCCGTTTCGATGGCAGCTTCGCCAATGAACACTCGGCCGAGCGCCGCCTTGACGCTCAGGCTGGTCTCCGCAAGCGTCTCTACACGGTCCTTCCTCACAAGTTCATCCGCTGGCACGTCCCCCGCGACGACGTGGTGCAGCAGGATCCTTCTCAGCTGAGGACGCCCCTGCTCGGTCAAGAGTCCCTTCAGCGTCTCGCTACCGAGAGCCTCGAAGGCTTCGTTCGTGGGCGCAAATACCGTGAGGGAGCTCTCACCAGACAAAGCCTCCGTCAGTCCGGCTGCATCAACAGCCGCGACCAGCGTCGAGAAGTTCTCAGAGTCGGAGGCTAACTCGAGCACTGTCCGGTCGTCGCTTGAGGAATCTTGGCTAGTCAGAAGCAGAAGGCCAGAGAGACCCAGCGTCAGGATGGTGTTACTCATGATGGTCGTTCGAATAGCGACAGTACGCCGAACTGAGGGCGTCGGGCAGTGTGGCGCGACTCTCTTCGGTCTGGTCGTTCGGGGGGGGTCGTCCCCTGGATTCAAAGAGAGCTTGGATCCAGCGGCGGGGACCGCGCGGCCCTCTCCCCCAAACCTGACCCCCTGCGCCTCGGATGTAACCGTACCCCCAAGGACTGGACCTCCCATACGACACGGGCCTCCCCCCGCCGGCCACAGGGAGCCCCGGGGCCATCGGCTACGGCGGCGGAGCGACAGGCGCCCCCCTACCAGTGGGCCGATTCCTGATAGGTGAGGCCGGTCACGGGGTCGTGCAGGAAGGTGTGAACGCCGCCATTGGGGGCGATCTGCTCATACTCCACGAGGCCCTCGTGCCAGGTCCATGTGCCATCACGCCGGGCGCCATACCTGCGGTCAAAGTAATCGCGACCTACGGGGCTCCCCTTGGAGAGCGAATTGCCCGTTAGCCCGAACACCTCGTTGAGGAACGCCCTCAATTCTTCCTCCCGGATCGTGTACTCCGCGCGATGATCGAGCCAGGCGGGCCAGAGCGTGATGCCGAGCGCGTCCGGCGGCGTCATCGAGCGATACTCCGACACCCAAATGGTCGAGCGACTCTCATGATGAGAACCCACGGCAAAGGCCCAATACGCGAGGGCGGCAACGAGGACTGCCACCGCGAGGATCGCACCGCAACCCTTGACTAGGCAGCCCGCCTCGCCAAGGCCGCGGCGGGGCGGCTCCGACATGTTCTCCTTGTTCATTTCCTTTTCACCTCTGACGGTCTCTCGTCGCGTTGCGCGCCACCAGCCGAGGGCGCGCCTCCATTCGTGGAGGGCAGGAAGATACTGCTTTTGCGCCCTCTACTCTGCCCGGCAGAGCTTTTTTCTGCCGGCCAAGGACTCGGAGCCTCCGCAGCCGGCGGCGCGCTTCCGCTGTCCGCTTCCGAGCGCCTGCAGTCGCCTGGCCGTCTGTACCCCAACTTTTGACCTACGGCGCCGCACAGAGGCGGTGGCCTTTGAGGACAGTCGCACCGACAACCTCCGCGCCCCACGACTGCGCGGCATCGTGGATAGGCTTCGTGTCATAGGCAGCATCGGCCATGACCGCGAGAATGGGATCACCAACGCCCTCAATGATCCCAACGCCTGTCGTGCCGTCATCGATGTTGCTCTCGGTCAGGATCTGGGCCACGAGTTCTCTTGAGCCACCGACACCAAGATGCAATCTTCTCCAGCCGCCGCGTCCATTGCCGAGATGCATCGTTGCCGCCGACTCCCCTTGGGCCACGATCGCAAGGCCGCTGCTGTCGATGATCAGGTCGATTGGGCCCTGGCTCGAGCGTGGGCCTATGGACCCATTGAGGACTGCGCTCTGCTGCGAGAGCGTCGTGTGATCCGGCAACTCTAGATCCACACGCATTGGCTTGAAGAGCGACCGGAGGAAGCGCTCAGCCTGGCGCAATGGCAAGTGGAAGACGAGGCTCATCGTCAACGCGGTCTCGATCGCCGGGTCAGAGAACTCGGGTTGTGCACCTCGGCGGTCACTTGGGCTCGCATCCCATGCTTCGATGCCGTTGGGTGACAGCCAGACAGTGACGTCGCCGCGCTGCACAATCCCGCTTCCATCGTTACGCCAGTTGGTCCCGCGATAGCAGGTCGTGTCCTTCGGGTGGACGCGTGACTTGAGGCCGTCAGGATGCTCGCCGGGCGCCTCGAGCGCTCAGAAGGTGCCCTGCCCTGATGCTCCCAAGAGGTCGATGTTCGTGCACCAACCCCGTCCAGCACCGGACCGAGCCTCTCACGGGGCCCCAGAGCGCCCTGGCGCCCTGCGTCTGGCCCCACGGCCGTTTCGATGACTGTTCAGAATCTCTGGACCATGACATGATCGGGACTGGAGCCGCTCCGACCGTCAGGTCGGTCGACCTCGCCCGAGTGGCGCACCGTCGCGATCCCCCGTGCTGCCGCAGGGGGCTCGCGCCGAGGCGGGCACGGGTCCCCCCTGTCTCGAACCCTCTTCTCAACACGATGACCATGAAGCTTTTCCTCACCTGCGCCGCCGCCGCGCTCCTGACCACGGGAGCTGCCGCCCAAGGGGGCGATGACTGCGTGAACGCGACCCCCATCGCGATGCACGGCCTCTACAACTGGAACAACAGCACCGCGACCAACAGTGGCGTCAACGACTGCAACGGCCTACCGGTCCGGAAGGACCTGTGGTTCGCGTGGACCGCGCCGACAACCGAGCGCGTGCGCTTCGAGACCTGCAACACGATCACGGCCTTCGACACGCGGATCGCGGTGTACGACGGGCTCGACTGCAACAACTTGATCCTGCTCGGCTGCAACACGGGGGGCTGCGTCCCCCGCGGGACGAAAGTCGACTTCGACGCGGTCGCCGGCCAGTCGTACCTCTTGCGTACCGGATCGCGCCGGGTCGGCGATAGCGGACCGGGGCAGTTCCGGATCATCCCCGACCCCTGCCCGACGTCGTCGGATGACGGCCTCGAGGACAACGACATCTGCGCGGACCACGTGGCGATCGCCGACGGGACGTACAACAACCTCTGGTGCTCGAAATCGGACCCGGACTGGTACTCCTTCTGTGTCGCGCCCGGCGACACGCTCAACATCGACGTCTTGTTCACGACGGCCGACGGCGACGTCGACATCTTCGCCTCCGATGATTGCGCGCTGAACGGCAACATCGGGGTCGGCGGCTCCGCATCGGACAACGAGAACATCATGCACACGAACGCGGGCACCGCGGACGAGACCATCTACTTGCGGGTCGAACTGTGGAACGGGGACCCGACCACCGACTGCAACGCCTATTCGATGGTGATCACCGGCTCTAATGGCGCGTGCACCCCCGGCGGGATTGGCACGAACTACTGCACGGCGGTTCCGAACTCCACGGGCCAAACCGGCAGCATGTCGGCGACTGGCTCCGACGTGGCCGCTGCGAACGACGTGACGCTCATCGCGAGCGATCTCCCAAACATGCAGTTCGGCATCTTCGTGACATCCTTGGACCAGGGTTTCATTGCCGGGGGCGGCGGCACCAGCAATGGCAACATCTGCCTCGGCGGCTCCATCGGCCGCTACCAAGCGGCGAGCCAAATCCTGAGCACCGGCCAGACGGGCTCGTTCGCCCTCCCCATCAACTTGATGACGGTGCCCCAGGGCAACGGCTCCGTCGCAGTCATGGCGGGTGACAGCTGGAACTTCCAGGCTTGGCACCGCGACGGTGTGGGCCTCGGCTCCAACTTCACAGATGGCCTTGAGATCCTCTTCCAGTGATGCAAATGGACGTGTCAATTGACATTGACAGACATTCCTTGGCACCTGTGAACTGACCTTCGTCACTGCTGATTTTGGGCGCCCCGGCGTCGGCCTTCGCTCTTGCGGGTCGACGTCGGGGCGCCCTCTAATCGAGGACTATGGCGCAACGCCTGCGGTCTTGGAGGCTGCCACTACCTGCCCCCCCCCGTAGTGCACCTCGGGTTCTTTCGGGCGTACCAGACCCATGGAGGCGCGGTTTCCCCCGATCAACTACTCCATCGGGCACTGCTGCTCGCGGCTGACCTAGCCCACGACGATCAAGAGCTGGGCACGGAGGGGCGTGCAGTCGGTCAGTATGCCGGCAGGATAGCGGCCTCGACGATATCGTCAGGGCGTGGGCACACCGATGGGACGGTGCGCGCGCACGGCCGTGCTATCCCCCGCTACCGGATCTGGCGCGCCGTGCCTTCCCACTCGACCTTGTAGTCGATGGAGTAGGGGTCAGGCTGGCGTGTGATCGCAAAATAGAACAGGCCGTTCCAATCGACAAGCTCATCGAGTTGCACCGGCTTCGACTGTTCGTACCCGAAAGCCACGTCGACTCCTTGAACGAAGATCTTCAGCGAGCCGTTGAACAGGTCTCCACTTCGCTTCACCTGGCCGGAGATTTCGATCTCCGGCTCGTAGTAGTTCGGCGTGTACAAATAGAACTCAACGCCCGGCGAGATCGCAAGGCTTGCAAGGCGACGGTTATTCCCGGCTCTACTCTTCACTCCCAAGCCGTCTGTCAACACGTCGTAGAGCGGCGAGTAGACGTGCAGATAGTACACCTCAGGGGCAAGCTGCTCGGGTGCTACCCTGGTGCCCTCGGCAGCGCAGCCAGCCCACGCCAAGCTGTAGGCGACCAGGATGTTCGTGATTCGGTTGTTCATACGAACTCTGATTGTACCGCCCCCACGGCGGAATGGCGTTGACCTTCCCGGCGTTTTCGGACACTCGGGTTACGAACGATTCGCAACGCTGCG
>CAJXRJ010000267.1 GCA_913058555.1 uncultured bacterium | reverse complement strand
TACGAGATCATGCCTAGTCTCGTGGGCTCGATGACTTCCGGATTCGTCCCGAACGGCGGTGGGACGAGCAACGGCAACATCTGCCTCGGCGGTGTGATCGGACGTTTCAATCGGGCGGGGGAGATCCTCGCGGTGTCCCCGTCGGGCAGCTTCTCCCTTGCCCTCGACCTGGCGTCGATTCCCCAGGCCAACGGCGTGGTTTCGGTGATGCCGGGACAGACGTGGTACTTCCAGGCCTGGCACAGGGATGGGGTGGGGCTCGGTTCCAACTTCACCCGCGGCCTGCAGCTCGATTTTCAGTGACGCCGCCGGGAGGTGTGGAGGAGGCTGACGGGTTTGTGGGGCGGGGATGATCGGACGAGCGGCACAATAGGGACGGACGCTATCGACCGAATCACACGACGAATCGCCCAGTGACTCTCCTCTCTATCCTCCTCCGAATCTCCGTTGGGCTTGGCATCGTTGCCGCTGTCTTCGTCGCTGGCTTTCAGCACCGATCCCCCTGGATCATCTTGCCCCTCGCCATGGCCTTTGCCGTGATGTACGTGGCGGGCAAGCCGCTGCTGCTTCGGCGAATGGGGCCGGTGAAGCTGCTCTTGGCGAGCTTGTCGGCGATCCCGGTGCAGGCGCTTGTGGTGGGGGTCCTCTTCCTGGCGGGCTACGGCGCAGGCAGTCTCGCGGAGGGGAGTCGCCCCATGGGCGAGTTCGCAGAAGCGGACATTCACTACAGCCTGTGGGTGCTGGGGCTTGGCGGCGTGCTAGGCACCATCGCGGCGGTCATCGAGATGCGTGCGGGGGATCCTATGCTCGACCTTGAGCCCGAAGAATTCCTGGAAGAGCTGATGAAGGAGCCGCCAGTGGACGGGGGCAAGCGCCGCGATCCGTAGCCGGGCAGGGGTTTTACGTGTGCGGTGCGCGGGACTCCATGGGCCCGAAGATTCGGTAGGGTTCCCCCATGACCCAGCCCATCGATTGCCCTCTGCTGACGCCTTTTGACGGATCCTTCGACCTGAGTAGCGTCCCGACATCTCCGCCTTCGGACGCACCCGGTAAGAAGGAGTGCAAGGAGCTCCTTGCGAAGGAGGTCGAGAAGCTCGACGACCTGCAACGGGTCCTCTACGCGAAGGATCATCACTCGATCCTCTGCGTGTTCCAGGCCATGGATGCGGCGGGCAAGGACAGCACGATCCGCGCCGTGTTCAAAGGGGTGAATCCCGCGGGCTTCCAGGTGCACTCGTTCAAGCGGCCCTCGACGAAGGAGCTCGACCACGACTTCCTTTGGCGCTCCGCGAAGGCGCTTCCCGAGCGTGGGCGCATCGGCGTGTTCAATCGCAGCTACTACGAGGAGGTTCTGGTGGTGAAGGTTCACCCGGGGATTCTCGACAGCCAGAAGCTGCCGGATCGCCTGGGATTGGATGAGCTGTTTCAGAACCGCTACGAGTCCATCCGCGACCACGAAAAGCACCTGGCGCGGAACGGTGTCGTCATTCTGAAATTTTGGCTGAACGTCTCCCGCGACGAGCAGGCACGCCGATTCCTTTCGCGGCTCGACGACCCGAGGAAGAACTGGAAGTTTGAGCCGGGCGATGTGAAAGAGCGCGGGTACTGGGACAAGTACATGGACGCCTACGAAGGGGCGATCCAAGAGACCTCCCGTGAACATGCGCCCTGGTACGCCGTGCCCGCGGACGACAAGTCCTACATGCGTTGGCAGGTGGCGCGCGTCCTGCGCAAGACCCTCGAGCAACTGGACCTGGCTTACCCCGAGGTCGACCCTGCGGAGCGCGAGCAATTCGACGGTTTCCACAAGCAGCTGTCGGCAGAACTTGAATAGCCATCAATTCTGAGATTGCGGCAACCTGGAACGGGCCCCGCGTCTACCTATGACCGTGACACCGCCCCAGACACCATTCCTCGACGATCGATCAGGGCAGCGGATTTCTGCCTTCGAGACCCGTCTCGTGGCGGAGGTCCCGCGCCTTCGCCGTCACGCGGCCCGTCGCCACGGGCCGGGGCGAGCTTCCGATTTGGTCCAGGAGGCGTTGCTCCTGGCCCTCCAGAACCAGGCCAAGTTCGAATCCTCAGCGCCCCTGTGGCCGTGGCTCCAGGCGATTGCCGACCGTCACGCGGCGCGGCTTTCTGAGCGCGCACAGCTTGGGCCGGGGGTTTTCGGCGACCTCGACGAGCTGGCGCACCCGGACGCGGCTTCCAGCGGCCGTGCAGAGGCAGCGGAAGCCGTGACGAGGCTGCTCGCGAGGCTGGCCCCCGACGACGAGGCGGTCCTTAGACGCCACCACCTGGGCGGCGAATCCGTCGCGGAACTGGCGCTGTCCCTCGGGGCTCCCCAGGGCACGATCAAGGCCAGGCTGTGGCGTGCGCGGCGGCGCTTGATCGCCATTGCCGGTGTGGCCTCCCTCGGAGCGCTTGCTGCGGTCCTTTGGGTTCGCTCCCCGAGAGCCCCTTCGCTCCATCCCACTCCTGGACCCTCTCTTGGGCCCTCTTTTGGGCCCTCTTTTGGGCCCCGCAAACCCGCGGGCCTCCCGCTGGCCGTGGGAGAGAGGAGGGTCTTTGCGGCGGCGATCATCGCGGAGACGATCAAGGTCCCGCCGCCGCCGCGCAGGCCACGGGTCCCGTCTGGTCCCACCGGCAAGCTCAGCTGGCGGGTCCTCCCGCCAGATACACAGGTCCAAGTCCCCTCTGCCCGTTGAATCCCATGCTGTTCCCTTTGATCGCGCCCATGTTCATGGCGCTCCAGCCCGCCTCGCCCCAGGAAGTCCTGCAGGACGCTGGGTCTGTGGACAAGTCCTCCCACGTGGTGCAAGTCCATGACGTGTCCCCTTGGACGGAGCATGCGCGGGCGGCGGAACTGCTGGCGATGATGCGCGGTGTGAGCGCGACGCCGGCTGCTCGGGCGGCTGCGTTCAAGGAGTACGCCGGTCTCATGCAAGGCGACTCGCCCCAGAGCGAAGCCGAGTCCCTGGCGCGGACGTTGCAGTTCGTTCTTGAGCCAGAGCTCGGGGCTGGCTTTGCGGAGTTCACCGCGAGCGCCGACGGCAGCGCGCTGGTCGCGATGGCCTCACCCTCGCACCATCGCATCATTGCGCGCACCCTGGAGGACCTTTCGAATGACTCGCGAATGGTGGACGTGAGCGCGTTTGTGATCCGGGTTTCGGAGGCCGAGCTGAGTCAGCTCATGGGCGGCATGTCCACGCGGACGCTGAGCCCCCAGCAGCTCCTGGACTTTGAGGAGAAGATCGACGGGGTGGATGCTGCCAAGGGCGTGTCCCCGCGGATCATTCTCCATCCCATGGCCCCCGCCGAGATCTTCATTGGGAACGAGGTGGCCTACATCGCCGACTACGAATCCACGTCGATCCCCGACCTGTTCCAGGAGATTGCGGATCCCGTCATTAGCACGGTCATGGACGGGGAAAGACTCAATGTTCGGGCAGCGCCCGTGGGAGACCTGCTGCGTCTACGCGTGAGGTTTGAATCGAGTCACTTGGTCCGTCCGATCCCCATGGAGACCATGCGGATCGGGAGCGGCGGGTTCGAGGTGAAGGTTCAGCGCCCGGAGCTCAAGTCGGTCAAGGCGACGGCGACTTTCGATGTGGGGCAGGGGACGGCCGTTGTGCTGGGCACGATCGATGAGACCGGCGACCCGGAGTCGCCCTCGGGGGTCATCGTGATCGTGAAGGCGGAGCTCATCGAGCCGATGGAGGAGAGCGGCGTGGTTCCGGAAGAGCCCGAGGCCGAACCTGACAAAGGCGGCCGCAGGTAGTGCCGCTACTTGGCGATCGTGAGCCCAGCGTCGCGGTAGATCCCATTGAACACACTGCTCGGTTCACTCATCGTCAGAACCGTCTCGACTCGTTCGCCACCGGGGCCGTAGACGTAGATCTGAAGGCACTCAAAGCAGATCGAAAGGTCGACGGACCCCTCATCGGTGGCGACCGAGATCCCGTGTCGAGGATTGAAGCAGCCAGCAACCATGCCGTCGTTGGCTTCGATGCCTTGGTTGAGCGCTTCGGAGAGTCGCCGAATCGCGTCGGCGTCTGAGACGTTCACCGCTCCCAAGATGGCGTGCCCGTGGAATAGCGTGTCCGGGTCCGTACCCTCCTCGGGGAAGGACGGATCCAGGGCGAGCAGCATCCACGTGTCGGCGTTGGCTGCGATGCTCCGGGCTGGCTCTTGGATCAGAAGCGGCACGGGTCCCTCGGGACCGGACTCGGTGGAGCAGGAGCCGAGGAGAAGCAGGGCAGCCCCACCGAGGGGCGCGAGGGATTTGGTTAGGAACTGCATGAGAGCATTGAGCATCCGGGGCGGTGACGGGCCCATTCGGGCCGCTTCTCGGCGAAGGCCTCGCGGCCCGGCTGTTCATCGTACGGGCGCCGTAGAACATCCAGGAGCTCCCGGACGCCCTCCGGGTCGCCCTTTTCCGCGCGGTCGATCGCGACCTGGGCCAGGTAGTTCCGGAGGACGTACTTCGGGTTCGCCCCGTTCATGCGTGCGGCGCGGTCTGCGTCAGAGAGCCCAAGGCCGGTGGCGCGGTCGAAGTAGCTTTCTAGCCACTTGGTGAGGGCTCCGCGGGCTTCCGAGGACACATCACCTGGCAAGTAGTAGGCGTCTGTGAAGGCGTCCGCGTCTGCGCCGGCGGTCACTTGGGCGAGGCGCCGGAAGAAGACCGTCATGTCCGTCTCTGCGAGCTCGAGCACGCGGAAGAGCTCGGCTGTGAGGGACGCGTCCTGTTCCGCATCGAAGCGTTCCCATCCAAGCTTGGACGCGAGCATGTCGCCCCAGCGTTCTTCATAGATAGCGGGAAAGCCATCCACGAGTTCTTGGAGAGCCGCTGTGTCTTCCACCAGCGGCACGACGGCGCTGGCGAGGCGGGTGAGATTCCAATGGGCGATGGCTGCCTGGTTGCCGAAGCGGTAGCGCTTTCCGTGGGCGTCCGTCGTGTTGGGTGTCCAGCCGGGATCGTAGTCCTCGAGCCAGCCGTAGGGGCCGTAGTCGATGGTCTCCCCGAGGATCGACATGTTGTCGGTGTTCATGACCCCATGCACAAACCCGACGCGCGTCCAGTGGGCCACCATGGTCGCCGTGCGGTCGCGGACCTCCCTCAGCCAGGCGAGGTAGATCTCCTTCGGAATGGGCGTGGGCGCTTCGGGGGCTCCGAGCTCAGGGTATTGGCGGCGGATCACGTGGTCGGCGAGGGCCCGCAGGATCTCAACCTCGCCCCGGGAGGCTGGCAGCTCGAAGCTCCCGAAGCGAACGAATGAGCGCGCGACGCGGCACACGACGGCGCCGGGCTCGAGCTTCGCGTTGCCGTCGTAGAACATGTCTCGCATGACCTGTTCGCCGGTGGTGACGAGGCTTAGGGCCCGGGTCGTGGGCACCCCGAGGTGGTACATGGCCTCGCTGCAAAGGAACTCGCGCACGGATGATCGAAGGACCGCGAGGCCGTCCGCGGAGCGGGAGTAGGGGGTTGGGCCCGCTCCCTTGAGCTGCAGCGCCCAGCTCTGGCCGTCGGGTGCGGTCACCTCACCGAGGTTGATGGCACGCCCGTCCCCAAGCTGTCCCGCCCAGTGCCCGAATTGGTGCCCGCCATAGGTCATGGCGAAAGGATCCATGCCTTTCAGCAGGGCGTTGCCCCCGAAGACCGCGGCGAACTCATCCGTTCCAAAGGCCTCTTCCGCGAGGCCGATCAGCTCGGCGCATTCCCGCGACCCGGCCACAAGTTTGGGGGCCTTGACGGCCGTGGGCGCGACCTTCGAGAAAAGGGCTCCGCGGACCTCGCGCCTGCCTTGCCCACCCGCGGGGTCCTCGGGCAGCTCCGACGTGAATAGGGACGTGATCGGAAGGTCGAAGAGGTCGCGCATAGGGGAGTGTTTCAGTCGGCGGCCTCAATGGCCTCGACGTAAAGGACGATGGGGGATCCAGCTTTGTCCCAGCCGTGGATCGCGGCTTCGATTCGAGCATGCCGCGGGGTCGGATCCTTTGGGACACCTCCCGCCACCCGCAAGGAGCTCTTCCACCCTTCCGGCGTGAACTGGCCGGCGTCGCGGTCAAACTCCCCGGCGGCGATCATGTTCATGTCCTCGGGCTTGAAGCCCGCCTCACGGATCGCTCGGGGCACTGACCCAAGGTCCATGGCTGTTTGCGGGCCGCAGCGTAGGGTGACCAAGTTGGTGGCGAGGTCCACTTCGATGGAGTTGACGCCTCCCAGGCGTCGAAGGCCGTCTTTGACGGCCTTGACTCACGGAGTTCATTCCATGCCGAGGGCCAGCACCGTCACCTTCTCGACGCCGCACGTTCCGTTGGTGGAGAACCCTGGGAGGGGGCCCGTGATGGAGGCGCAGCCGGCCAGAAGCCCGGCGAGGGACCACGCTTGGAGTCGAGGGTTCATGGCCCCAGGATAGCGGGTTCCTAGGGGGGCGTCCGGAGCCATGCGGAACTGGTCGGGGTCAGAAGTACCAGCGGACGGACGCCATAATGGACGTCTCGCGGTCCCCGAGCGGGTCATGGATGTCGTTGACGAGGGGCACCGCGACGCTGAGCTGGAGCAGCATGTCCTCCGCGACGAAGGCTTGGACACCCGGGGCGAGCCAAACAAGGGCTCCATCGTCGCCGGTCCCTTGGCCGCCTGCCTCGCTCTCGAAGCGGTGGGTCGCGAGGAGTTCAAGGGCAGGGCGGATCTCTAGTTGGTGTGAGGTGCTCTCCGCATCAAAGACTGCCGGCGTCGCCCGATACCAGTACGAAAGACCCAGCTGGGCCTCCGTGCCCATCTGGAAGCCCGAGGCCTCGCTCATCCAATGGGCGCCCGCCGTGGCGGAGAACCGGTGGCGATCCCGGATCCACGTCCAGGCCATGCCGCCCCCTGCGCCAAATGCGCCCATGCCGGGTTGGAGGAGTCGCGGGAAGATCGTGTCGCCGCTCCGCAGGGCGCGCTCATCGCCGGTGGGCAGGTGCAGCTCGCCCCATGCCGCCCATCGCGTCGATTCCAGCACGCCATCGGTCTGTTTGAGGGACCGCTGGACACGGGCGCGAACGTCGCCGAGCCCCGCTGAGGAGTCCGAGGAGCCCCCAAAGTCAGCGTCCAGCTGGACGAGCGGCACTCGAACGCTCAGCCCCGTCTTGCCATCGGGTGACCAATCGATGGAGGTGACAGCCGCCCATCGATCCTCATTCTCAGCCTTCGTGAATTCGATGGCCTGGGTGAGCTGTGGCGATTGGGGGGAAGGGAGCCCCGCGTTTTTCACGCGAATCTGAGGGGTCGCAGCGGCCCAAGCCGGGCCTCCGATGGTCAGCAGGAGGAGTCCAAGTGGCCGTTTCATGCCCCTAGGCTGCGCGTTGGGCGTGGGGCTGTCGACCCCGTGCGGGAATTCCAGGTTCGGTCAAACTACCTAGGTCGTTGATGCGTAGCCTGGGATCCGGACGGCCCAAAGCGCCGCCCGCCTGTGCCGTCCACACCGAGTTTTTGCCCCCCTGCTTCATGCACGCCCCCCTGACTCTCTTCGCCGCTGTTCTTTTTGCCCCCGCCGCCGGCGATCAGCTGGCCCTCCAGTTCAAGGCCGACCAGACCGTCGCCCAAACCTGGTCAATCACCCAGAAGAGCGAGGTCTCGACGGCCTCCCTGACGGTGATGGGGAACGACCAGGACATCGGATCGGACTCTGTCTCGACGCGGACCGCCGAGTTCGAGGTCACCGACACTGTCCATGAAGCGGCGGACGGCGGCCTATCGAAGTTCACTCGGAAGTTCGAGACCATCGACACCGCGAGTGACACAGAGCGCAACGAGGAATCCGAGGCGGTCTACGTGGAAGAAGAGGGCTCCCCTAGCCCGCTCCTCGGACAAGAGGTGCTCTTCACGTACGACGGCGACTCGGGCGAGTATGACGCTGAGTACGCCGAGGGCTCCGAAGGCGAAGGCGATTGGCTTGACGGGCTGCGACCCAGCGAGTCCTACCTTGGCGGCCTCTTGCCGGAAGAGGCGCCCGCTGAGGGTGACTCGTGGGAGGTCGGGCCGGAGTTCCTGGCCAGCCTGCTCGAGCCCCTGGGCGAAGTGGACGTCGAAGAGGACGTGGACGACGACGGCGGTCCTGACCAGCCCCCGGGCGCCGTGGCCATCACCGTTCCGAGCGGCGACGACCATATGGATTGGAGTGGCCTCGAGGGTGAGCTCAAGGCCACCTGGGTGAAGACCGAGGAGGAAGATGGAAAGCGCATCGCCGTGATCGAGCTCGCCGTTGACGCGTCCGGTGAGTTTGATCTGGCCGAGGCACTCGAGGAGGAGGCTTCGGAACGCGGTTCGGAGGACACGTTCCAGTCGGCCATCTTGCAGCGAACGTTCGAGGGCGAGGTCACCATCCGCTGGGACCTTGACGCCGGCCTTCCCATGGATCTCGAAGGCGAGCTGACGGGGACGACGCGTTTCTTCGCGGAGTGGACCGTGTCGGTCCAGATCGAACTCGAGCTCACGCTAGAGCACGAAAGTTCGGACGAGATCGCCTTCTCCGCCGGTTTCGAGGTTCAGTGAACCTGGCGCTTATGCCGTGACGCCCGGGGACGCGAGGTCCCGGAAGCGTTCAAACAGGTGCGTCGAATCCCCGGGGCCGGGCGCGGCCTCGGGGTGGTATTGAACGCTGAACACCGGGAGCGTTTTGTGGCGCATGCCCGCGAGGCTCATGTCATTGAGGTTCCAGTGCGTCGCCACCATGTCGTCGGGCAACGTGCTCTCGTCGACGACGTAGCTGTGGTTCTGGGACGTGATCTCGATGCGCCCCGTCGTTTCGTCGCGGACAGGGTGGTTGGCGCCGTGGTGACCAAACGCCATCTTCTTTGTCTTCGCGCCCAAGGCGAGGCTCAGAATTTGATGCCCGAGGCAGATGCCGAATACCGGCTTGGACCGAATCAGAACCTTCGCCGCTTCGACGGCGTAGGTGCACGCGGAGGGGTCTCCGGGGCCGTTCGACAAGAACACGCAGTCGGGGTTCATGGCGAGGACCGCTTCGGCGGAGGTGGTCGCGGGCACCACGGTCACGTCAAAGCCGTAGTGCACGAGGCTGCGCAGAATGTTGCGCTTGGCGCCGAAGTCGTAGGCCACACACTTGAGGCGTTCGCCCGTCCATGGGCCGGCGAGCTGTGGGTAGGACGAGTCGTACCCGGTTTCCCAGACGTAGGAATCGGCGCAGGTCACCACTCCCGCAAGGTCCTGTCTCTTATACACATCTGACGCTGCCGACG
>CAJXRJ010000266.1 GCA_913058555.1 uncultured bacterium | reverse complement strand
GTCTGCCGAGATAGGGCGTCGCCCCCGCCCCTCACCCCCTCGCACAACCGTTGGTCGGGCGCTTGCCTCTCCCTCCCCAGTGCGTGGTCTGACCGAAGCCCTCCGCCTGGCAGCCACCCACGCCTCCCAATAGGCGCCAGCGCTCCCAACCCTCCGCCCACTCCTCCTTCCTTGGTCCCGTCGGCGAAGCCGACTTGCGCCGTCGCCGACTTCAATCGCTCATCGCCGGCGTGCCACCATGGCTCGGTGTGAGTAGGGATCGTGGGGTTCCATCGCGAACGGGACTTTGCGGGAGTCTTCTCCCCCGACCGCGACCCAGATGCCGGCGGTGGCGTATGGCGCGACGTAATGGTCGATGATCCCGGTGGTGGTGCCGTTGAATTCCTCCACGCGGTCGAACGGCATGGGTTCCCAGGAGTTGTGGGAGTGGAAGAGCTTCATTCCCTTGGCGGCACCGACGCCCACCACGCGGAGTTCCCTTGGCTTGATGGCCGGGAGTACGCGGGTGATCTCGGGAGGGCTGTCGTGGCGGAGCTCGAACGGGCCGATGATCTCGGCGGCGAAAGGGGAGAAGACGCCGCCGATCTCGGCCATGTAGCTGCCGGGAAGGAGAGGGAGCTCCACGGGGACGCCCGGTTTGGCACCAGTCGTCATCATCCAGCCGGTCATCGGGTCCCAGATCCTCACGGGGATTTCGCCCTGCCAGAACGCCTTGCCTTCCTGCGCGTAGCCGACGACGTTGAGCTTGACCTTGAGGGTGGCTTTGTCCCCGTCGCGTTCGTTGCTTCCAAGATCGCTCGCGAGTCTCAGGATCCGCTCGACTCCCTTGCGGGATGGGCCGAAGAAGCCGAGCTCCTGGCCCGTCAGGTCCTTGATCTGGAGTTCCGTCCAACCGGTCGCGTCGGCGCCGAAGAGCTGGAACCTCCCGGCCCCATCGGTCACCGTCCAGGGCCCGCGGTGGATCTTGCCATTGCCAACCGCCACGCCGGCGACGGGCTCGCCGTCTGTGTCGATCACGCGGCCTGAGATCGTGTAGCCAGGTTCCACGCATAGGTCGACCTCGCCTTGCATAGCCTCTTCCCAGGGGACGTAGAGGTAGTGAGTGCCAACGCCATGGCCAACCGGCGTGACGTCTGCGATGTCTCCGCCGCTCTTCCCAACGAGGTGCAGGGTGGCGCGGCCTTCGCGGTCGGTGAAGGTCCCGAGCGCGTCCGGAGTGTGGCCGCAGCCAACGCACTGCGATAGGTAAACGAGCGGCAGGGGCTCGCCGCGGAAGTCGAGTAGCCTCACCTTGGCGGGCACCGCTCGTTCCAACTCAACGGTGGTCGTACGGTCGCCAGCCTCAGGAAAACCAAGCTCCCCGAGGGGAGCGTACCCCTCGGCCTGGACGAGCAGCCAGATCGCCTTCTCGTTAGGACCGACCGGCGGCAGCACGGCCAGGCCGTCGGCGTTTGTGACCTCGGAAGCGTTCGACCAGAACTCCCCCCATACCGGCGCGACGATCTCCGGGACGCGGCTCACCTTGGCGTTCGGTATCGCTTTGCCGGTCTCTGCGTCCAACACTTCGATCCGGACGCCCTGGCCTTCGTCCTGCACGCCCTCTGGTTGCGCGGGCCCCTTTGCGCCGGGCCCGGAACTCGTGCCAGGGGCATGGAGGAGGAGTGCCGCGATGGAAAGCGCGGTGAGGGTCTGTGGGCTCAGCATGATGAGAGAAACCGTACGCAGCCCGAGGCCGCCTTTGGGACAAAAAAATCGGCCGGTACCGCCTCTTACAAGGGGATACCGGCCGATCGCGAGACGCGTTCAGGTCAGCTGGGCGCGCTCACGCGCGGGGGGCTGCCGGGCTTGTCGGCGCCGTGGCCCTGGATCTCCTGGAGGGACCGCACGGTGATCGGCCCTTTGTGCAGGGCCGTCAGTGCGCTCACTACCGCCCGAATGCCCGCGAGCGTCGTGACGCACGGGATGCCCTGGCTGATGGAGTTCGACCGGATGTAGGTGTCATCGTGGCGCGTTTCCGTGCCGAACGGCGTGTTGAACACCATGTCAATCTCACCGTTCTTGATGGCGTCGATGATGTGCGGGCGGCCTTCGTGCAGCTTGTTGATGCGCTCCACGGGCAGGCCCGCCGCGCGCAGGGTGCGCCAAGTGCCGCCGGTGGCGAGCAGCTCGTAGCCGAGGCCTGCGAGCGTGCGTGCTTCGGAGACGATGGCGCGCTTGTCGGCCTCCTTGACGGTCAGGAGCACGCGGCCCCGCAGCGGCAGTCGCATGCCCGCGGCCTCGTACGCCTTCGCGAACGCGTAGCCGAGCTCCGGGTCGATGCCCATGACCTCGCCGGTGGACCGCATCTCCGGGGAGAGCAGCATGTCGATACCCGGGAACTTGTTGAACGGGAACACCGGCACCTTCACGCAGAAGGACTTGGGCTGCACCTCTTCGGTGAACCCCAGCTCTGCCAGTGTCTTGCCCGCCATGACCTTGGCCGCGAGTTTCGCCAGGGGGACGCCGATGGCCTTCGACACAAACGGCACCGTGCGCGAGGCGCGCGGGTTGACCTCGATCACGTAGACCTGGCCCGCCTTCACGGCGTACTGCACGTTCATGAGCCCGATCACGCCCAGCTCTTTCGCCATGGCCTTCGTGGCGGCCGCGATCTCCTCTTGGATCTGCTCCGAGAGGGAGTACGCGGGGAGCACGCACGACGAGTCACCGGAGTGAATACCGGCCTCTTCGATGTGCTCCATGATGCCGCCGATGATGACGCGCTCGGCGTCAGCAATGCAGTCCACGTCCACCTCGATCGCGTCCTCGAGGAACTTGTCCACGAGGATCGGACGGTCAGGGGACGCGTCCACGGCGTTGGTCATGTAGCGCTCGAGGGTCTCATCGTCGTAGACGATCTCCATGGCGCGTCCGCCGAGGACGTAGCTGGGGCGCACCAGCACCGGGTAGCCGATGCTTCGGGCGACCTCGAAGGCCTCGCCGACGCTCTTGGCCATCCCGTTCGGCGGCTGGCGCAGGCCGAGTTTCTCGAGGACGACCTGGAATCGCTCGCGGTCTTCGGCTCGGTCGATGGAGTCGACCGAAGTTCCGATCAGCGGCGCGCCGGCCTTCTCAAGGCTGCTCGCGAGGTTCAGGGGGGTCTGCCCGCCGTACTGAACGATGATGCCCTTCGGCTTGACCACGTCGACGATGTTCATCACGTCCTCGTGGGTCAGGGGCTCGAAGAAGAGATGGTCGGACGTGTCGTAGTCCGTGGAGACCGTCTCGGGGTTCGAGTTCACCATCACCGCCTCGTAGCCGATCTCCTGGACCGCGTACGCAGCGTGGACGCAGCAGTAGTCGAATTCGATGCCTTGGCCGATCCGGTTGGGGCCGCCGCCGAGGATCATGATCTTCTCTTTCCCCGACTCGCGGATCTCACTCTCGTCCTCGTAGGTCGAGTAGTAGTAAGGAGTCTCCGCCTCGAACTCCGCGGCGCACGTGTCGACGAGCTTGTAGACGGGCGTTACGCCGCACTCCTCGCGCTTGGCCTTGATGGCCTCCGGGGTCGTGCCGACCGCGATGGCGATCTGGCCGTCGGTGTAGCCCCATTCCTTGGCCTTGCGAAGGGTGGGCTCATCGAGCAGTCCGCCGGCGAGTTCCTGCTCGAACTCCACCAGCTGGCGCATGTTCTCAAGGAACCACGGGTCGATGTTCGTGGCCTCGTGGATCTCGTCCGAGCTCCAACCCGAGCGGTAGGCCGTCCGGATGTACTGGATGCGGTCCGCGTTCGGCACGCGCAGGTTGCGCGAGAGCTTCTCACGGCCTGCTGGGTCCACTGGCTCGATGGGGGCCTTGGGATCCAGGCCGAACCCCGAGTGTCCGTTCTCGAGGCCACGTAGGGCCTTTTGGAACGATTCCTTGAAGGTGCGCCCGATGGCCATGGTCTCGCCGACGCTCTTCATTTGCGTCGTCAGAGTCGTGTCCGCTCCGGGGAACTTCTCAAACGCGAAGCGTGGGATCTTCGTGACTACGTAGTCGATGGTCGGCTCGAAGCACGCCGGCGTCTTGCGCGTGATGTCGTTCTGCAGCTCGTCGAGGGTGTAACCCACGGCCAGCTTCGCGGCGAACTTCGCGATGGGGAAGCCGGTGGCCTTCGAGGCGAGGGCCGAGGACCGCGACACGCGCGGGTTCATCTCGATGACGATGATCCGGCCGGTCTTTGGGTCGATCGCGAACTGGCAGTTCGATCCGCCGCACTCCACGCCGATCTCGCGCATGATCAGGATCGACGCGTTGCGGAGAGCCTGGTACTCGCGGTCGGTCAGCGTCTGGGTCGGCGCCACGGTGATCGAGTCACCGGTGTGCACACCCATGGGGTCGATGTTCTCGATGGCGCAGATGATGACGACGTTGTCTTTAGCGTCGCGCATCACCTCCATCTCGTACTCCTTCCAGCCGAGCAGGGACTCCTCGACCAGAACCTCCGAGTTCATCGAGAGCGACAGCCCGCGGGCAACGATCTCTTCGAACTCTTCGACGTTGTACGCGATGCCGCCGCCCGCGCCGCCCATGGTGAAGGCGGGGCGGATGACGCAGGGCAGGCCAATCTGGGCCAGCACCCGTCGTGCGTCGTTCAGGTCGTGTGCGATGCCCGATCGCGCGGACTCGAGGCCCGCGTGGGTCATGGCGGCCCGGAAGAGGTCGCGGTCCTCGGCCTTGCGGATCACGTCCGCGTCCGCGCCGAGCATCTCGATGCCCAGCCGTTCAAAAACGCCCCGGTCAAAAAGTGCCAGGGCGGTATTGAGGGCGGTTTGTCCCCCGAGGGTGGGAAGGACGGCGTCGGGCCGCTCCTTCTCGAGGATCTTCTCGACGGTCTCGGGCGTGATGGGCTCGACGTACGTGGCGTCGGCCATCTCCGGGTCCGTCATGATCGTGGCCGGATTGGAGTTCACCAGGATGACCCGGTAACCCTCCTCTCGCAGGGCTTTGCAGGCCTGGGTTCCGGAATAATCGAACTCGCAGGCCTGACCGATAACGATCGGCCCGCTTCCGATGATGAGGATCGACTCTAGGTCGTCTCGACGCGGCATGGGGGGAGTGCGCGAGGCCCCTTTTGAGGGCGGTCTGACGGAGGTCCGGCCGAAGGGGCCAAACACTCCAAGTCTGTCAGATCTTCACAGCTGGGTCTAGCCATGAGTCCCCCTACCGAACGCGGAAGATCAAGAATCGATCAATGCCCGCGTAGCTCGTCCTATCGCGTCCCTTTTCTTCGGTCCGGGCCCCATCATTCCGCCAGGCAGCCCGGTCCCCTCTGGACAAGTTGGCAGCCAGCCCGAGGGGCTCACAGCAATGCGTCAATCCATCACCGTCCCGGCCTTCACTCTCTCGGCAGCCCTCGCGGCGGCCTCCTGTGGCAGCAGCAGTAGCGGGGACACCGCCGCTGCGGGGAGCACCGGTGCCCCCGTCACCACGTATGTTGGGTACACCCGAGTCGACCCGAACCCCGGGGGGATATTTCCCACGCCGGAGTACGCTTCGGTGCTGGTCGGGAACAAGGACTTCGCCTCGAGCTTCGGCGTCATCAATGAAGCCGAGGGGGGCCTGGCCCTGGACTATTTCGGCAACGCCTACCAGGCGGACCTCCTCCTGGGGGAGGGGGCGATCCGGATCACCTGGAGCCTCGCCAAGCGCAGCTTCGAGTCGGACACCGGCGTCGTGTCCGCCGGGTACGACCGTTCGATCGCCGGCTTCAGCACGACGCTTGTGGAGCCGCGCAACGTCGCTATCGCCCACCGCGAGGGCCTCGTGATCGTGACGGACACGGGCGACGCCATGATCAAGGTCTGGGGCACGGCGGCCGGGGGGGACGTTCCTCCGCTGTTTGCCGCTGACCCAGGGGCGGCCCCGTGGGATCTCGCCTACGACGATGCCGCAGACCGCCTCTTCGCGGCCCTGTTGGACGGCTCGGTTGCGGTTTTTGACGACTTCGCCGCCACCCGCCCCGTTGCCCCGACGCGCTCGATCCTCCCGAGCCTCGATGGCGTGGCCCAGGCGTCCGTCAGCCTGCGCGGGATCAGCATCGATCCCAGTTCCGGGGGCGAGCGTCTCATCGTGACGGACTTTGGAGCCGAGGACGCGGGCGTCGACGGCGCGCTCTGGGAGATCACCGGCGCCAGCCTGGCGGCGGGTCCCACCGTTTCGGATCGCATGGGAGGCGGCTTCACCGGTCTCCGCGGCCCCGTGGACGTGGTCGTTGCCCAGGACGGCGTCCTGCGGGTCGCCGACGCCGAGGGCAACCGACTCTCGATCTTCAGCGCCGGCGTCTTCGGTGCTTCCGAGCCACGTCCGATCCTGACCCGCGCCCTCGACCGGCCAGCCGGAATCGCCCTGGAGCCCGAGGCGCCGGTGCGAAGCGTCGGCGCCGTGAGCGACGTGGACGACCCGAGCGTCGCCCTCGACGGGCTGATCGTCACCACGAACCCGGCCAGCGGCATGGGATCGATCCTGCTGCTCGACGAGTCCCTGGCCCAGATCCCGGACCGTGTCTTCAGCTTCGGCGCCCCCGCGGCGTCGGTCGCGGTGGATGCCCTCGGGGACGCCTACGTCGGCACCACCGACGGCTTCACGGGGAGCATCGGTGTCGTGGGCCGCTTCGCGACCCAGCGCGGCGTGGGCTTCGACCTCAGCTTCGATCCGTCGCGGGATCGCCGGCTCCAGATCGCCCCTGGCATCTTCTTCCCGGTGCCCACGATCGTCGACCCCCAGGGCATCGACGTGGATTCCACCACGGACCTCGTGGTGATCTCCGATCCGGGCTTCCCCGGCATCTGGCTCTTCGGTCGGGCGGCCGGGGCGGAGGCTGCGGAGATTCGCCTGCTCGAGGATGGCTTCACGGATCCGGGCGTCCTGCCGCAGGGGGTCGACTACGACGCGTCCAGCGATCGTCTCTTTGTGGCCGTGTCCGACGGCACGATCTACGTGTACGACGGCTTCACCCAAAGCCCGGGGGGCATGCCCGACCGCGTGATCACGCCGGCTGGGGCCCTGGGGACGACCCAGGCCTCCACGTCGATCCGTGACGTCCTCTATGACGCCGAGCGCGACGTGCTCTTTGCCACCGACCTCGGCGCGGCATCGGGCTCCGCCAATGACGGCGCCATCTTCGTGATCGAAGGCGCGTCCCTGGCGAGCGGCCTGACGGCGCCCGCCAGCGTGATCGCGGGTGCATCCACCGGCCTCGACGATCCCCACGACCTCGCGTGGAACGGCGAGACCCTGTGGGTCACGGACATCACCAACGAGACCATCGCGCGCTTCGACGCGGCCCTGACCCTCGATGGCAACGTCCTCCCAGGCGCAAGCGTGGCGCAGCCGGACGTGCGATCCATCGCGGTGGTGCCCGCGGGTCTTGGGCCGGCGGCGGGCGGATCTATCTACGGGGAGTGACCGGCTAGCTCGCCTCCCGCGGCCCCTACTCCAAGCGCAAGTGCGTCACGGACCCCGTTACCGGGTGCGCTCTTGAATCGCCCGCCCCATGGCCATGGCCGTCGCCGTGGCCGAAGAAGACGGCTTCGATGGGCTCGGTGGTCAAGAATGTGTGTCGCCGGCCCATATGGTCGGCGCGCCCCGCGTAGGTCCGACTGGCGCTGCGCCCCATGACGCGGGGGGTGGGATCGATGGAGGCTTCCTCGGAGTCGATCACCACGACGTGGGTGAAGAGCGTCCGATTCGGCACCAACGTGCCCAGGTCGTAGGTTTCCCCACCGGGCAACAGGATGTCCCAGGAGCCCAAAGTGCCCAGTCCCCGGCTCGTGAGCTCGATCCGCAAGAGCCCGCTACCCACAGGACCCAGTTTGGCTTCTCGTCCCAGCGAGAAGCTCGTCTGGGACGCGCGATTGCCCTCCTCACCCAGGTCCGAACGGCGGACCTGAAGGCGGAATAGCGATAGGAAGTCTTCTGGAAGGGGCGATTCGTCGACCTGAATCCAACCGGTTTCATTGACGACGACTTCGGCGTCTTTCGTTCCCACCGCAAACGCGGCGATCGCGCCCTCGCCGCCCGGAAGGATGTGCGTCTCTGATTCGACCATGACCCAGACGTCCCCGGCGGGGTACTGACCCCGTACGGCGAAGGCACCATCGGGGCCGCTTCTTAGGTCCTGTACAGCGCGCTCCCATGGGACCCCAGCCTCCGGCGAGGGCTTGATCTCCACGTTGAGCTTGGCCGCGACCCCCTCGCCTTGTTCGTTCACGACGCGGCCGCCGAAGGCCACGGGAATCTCGCTGAGCTCGAACTCGCCTAGCTCAACGATGGGCGAGTCGGGAGCGACCAGCACGTTGGGCTCGTAGGCGCGGCTCTCCGCGCCGACGCCGTGCACATAGAGCTGGGCGAAGACGGGCCTTGGGAACTTCAGCCATGGCGCTTCGACCTCGAATTCGCCGCGATCGTTCGTGGTGACTTCGGCCATCACTTGCCTGCGCTTCACTGAAAGCGTGTGGCTGGCCGAGGGCTTGGCGCGTAGACCGATGGTGAGGCGTTGATTGGCGGCGCCTAGGACCCGGCCCAGGAGGGTCGCGGGAGAAACCGTTAACTCGATCTTGCCGGTGACGCGTTCGCCCATTGTTTTGGGGCCCGCGAGAGTGCAGGTGCCGAGGGTCGCTCCGCTGCTGTTGCGGAGCTCGGCCTTCAGTTCGCGCCCGAGGCCGATGCCGTCGAAGGTGACGCTGGCCGACCGCTTGCCTGGGGGCAGCGGGCGGCTCACGATCGAACCGGTGATGTAGGAATCCACGCCCTCGGACAGGTAGACGGAGAAATCCTCTGGAAGGTCGGCCGTGGCCGATTCGACCTCGATGCGGGCGCTGCCGCATTCGGGCAGAACCAGCGTGACTTCCGTGGGCGGGGAGTTCTCACCTGGGGTCACGGGGACGGCGGGATTTTTGGGACCCGCGGCCCCGGCCGGATCGGATTTCGGTGACGCGCCGAACAACCCCGCCGGCACCAGCTGGACCTCGGCCACGTCCTGCTCCGTGTCCTCCCACTCAAGGCCGGGCGTCGTGGCAAGGACATCTTCGATGAAGACTCGACCCGCGGAGTCGGTCGGTCCCGCCGTCAGGAGCTTCTTGCCCACTCGCATGTCCCCAAATCGCATTTGGACGACCAGATCGACGTTGGCTCCGTCGACCGCGTCGCCGGCGTCATCGACGAGGGTCACGACCCATCCGCTCCGGGAGTCCACCTTGGACTCCCGGAGCGGATGGGTCGTGACC